>JAPLGY010000039.1 GCA_026389955.1 Caldilinea sp.
CGTCACACCCGGCACACCGCTCTCCGCCGCATCCTGGACCCCATCCTGGTCGCTGTCGTACCAGACGTAGTTGCCGATACTGACGGGTAACAGGTTGAAGGCGAAGTCAACCTTCCAGTTGGCCTCACCCGCTCCCACTGTCACCGTCGTGTTGTTCTGGTGGCTCTGGTCCGGGATGCCGCTCTGCTGGTAGCTGCCGGCATTGCCGCTCTCGCTGCTGCCGCCCGGCGTGCAGCTGCGCACCACATTCCCGTAGCTCGACGGCACGCTGCCGTAGGACACCGTGTAGGTGCCGCCCGGGACCGTGAACGAGTAGTAGCCCTGGGCGTTCGTCGTCGTGGTGTAGACAATGCTGCCGCCGGTTGCGGTGAGCACCATGCCGGCCACCGGCGTAAGCACGCCCGTGCTGGCCAGACCTTCGGTGTCGCTCTCGATCCACACTCGGTCGCCGAACTGCGCCGGCAGGTTGAAGGCAAAGTCAATGCTCCAGTTGGCCTCACCCGCTCCCACCGTCACCGTCATGTTGTTCTGGTGGCTCTGGTCAGGGCCCTGCTGATAGCTTCCCTCGTTGCCGCTCTCGCTGCCGCCGCCCGGCGTCGCACTCGGGAAGACGGTCCCGTAGCTCGACGGCACGCTGCCGTAGACCACCGTGTAGGTGCCGGCCGGGACTGTGAACGAGTAGTAGCCCTGGGCGTTCGTCGTCGTGGTGTAGACAGTGCTGCTGCCGGTCGCCGTGATCCCCATCCCGGCCACCGGTGTGATCACCCCCGTGTTCGCCAGACCGTCTGTATCGCTCTCGATCCAGACCCGGTCGCCGAACTGCGCCGGCAGGTAGAAGGCAAAGTCAATGCTCAAGTTGGCCTCACCCGCTCCCACCGTCACCGTCATGTTGTTCTGGTGGCTCTGGTCAGGCCCCTGCTGATAGCTTCCCTCGCTGCCGCTCTCGCTGCTGCCGCCCGGCGTCGCACTCGGGAAGACGGTCCCGTAGCTCGACGGCACGCTTCCATACGTCACCGTGTAGGTCCCTGCCGGGACCGTAAAGGAGTAGTAGCCCTGCGCGTTCGTCACCGCCGTATAGACCGTGCCGTTGGCGCCGGTCGCCGTGATCCCCATCCCGGCCACCGGTGTGATCACCCCCGTGTTCGCCAGACCGTCTGTATCGCTCTCCACCCAGACCCGGTCACCGAACTGCGCAGGCGGCGTGAAGCCAAAGTCCACCCCCCAGTTGGCTTCGCCAGGCCCCACCGTCACCGTCATGTGGTTCTGGTGGCTCCGGTCAGGGCCCTGCTGATAGCTTCCCTCGCTGCCGCTCTCGCTGCTCCCGCCAGGCGTCGCACTCGGCACCACAGCCCCGTAGCTCGACGGCACGCTCCCGTAGGTCACCGTGTAGGTCCCCGCAGCGACTGTAAACGAGTAATAGCCCTGCGCGTTCGTCGTCGTCGTATAGACCGTGCCGTTGGCGCCAGTCGCCGTGATCCCCATCCCGGCCACCGGTGTGATCACCCCCGTGTTCGCCAGACCGTCTGTATCGCTCTCCACCCAGACCCGGTCGCCGAACTGCGCAGGCAGCGTGAAGCCAAAGTCGAGCGTGTGGCTGACCTGTCCCGTGCCGGTCGTCACTTGAATTACAGCGTTTCCAGATGTCAGAACCGCGTCCGAGTCCCGAATATCTGCATCAGGCGCTCCACCCTGTGCCGCATTCGCCGTCGTCAGACCAGGATAGCCGAGCGTGGCCATCTGCGATTGTGAAATCCGTACCTCATAGGCCGTATTCGCCTCCAGTCCGCTGTTGAAAAGGTAGTTGCCTGCCGAGTCGGTAGTCACCGGCGATCCAACCTGCACACCGTTCTTGTACAGTGTGACCTGAACCCCCGCAGTTCCGGGCTCACTGGGATCCTGCACCCCGTCAAAATCCAAATCTGCCCACACCCGATTGCCAATCTCAAGGTAATTGACCGTATCACACAACAGCTCAAGGTCACCCAGGCCGGTCGATTTACCCAGTTCATTCCAAGCCGGGTCTCCGGTGTTAACACCATACATAACAAAGGCCCTTTTCGGTCTCCCGTCCAAATTACTCAGGTACCTGATTCCTCCGGCATAAAATGGGCCGCCATCGAGCGGGTCCAACGCTGTCAACGCTACCTCTCCTGATCCCGGCAGGACCGCCAGCGCGCCAAAAGATATCTCAAAATGGGTGGAGCCATAAGTGTCATCGTAGAATTCGCCAAAGCCCGGCCCCTCGTTATTGGTGGCAGAATAGCCTGTCACCCCACCAACCCGGCCTTGGTTCTCCAACACATAGGTATTTCCTGACGGAAAGGCGCGTAAAATATCTCCGCCAATAGCATTTGTCTGGTACAAAGCTGAATCGCCGCTGTCGGTTGACAAATTCTCAAGACCGGTCTGCATTCCTGTCCGGTCGTTGAAACCAAGGATCATCGATCCATCAATATCAAACTCAATATCCGACAAGATCGGTACCGGATACGCAATCGCCCGAGTGGTGGTATTGGTTTGCACCAGGTCAGAAAAATTGTCCGTCCAGCGATTCCACATTCGGCCCCAATTGCCTCCATACACTGGATGGGGAATTCCTTTGGGATAGGTCAGCGGGAAGTCGAGGACAGTGTCCCACGACTGCGTCGTCCAGTCTGCCGCTTCGATGTTGATTTTGTAGATTTTGGCACGCAGATCCGACCGTGTTCCGCTGCTGCCATCACAGACTCCGCCGAGGTAGATAGAACCATCGCGCACTTTGAGCCCTGACGGGCGCCACTCACCGCCGGTGCAGTTGCCCAGACTCAGCTTGGAGAGCAGATTGGCCGATGTCGGCCTTGTCGCCGGATTGGTCGGGTCGTATCCCGAGAGATCGACCGAATAGAGCTTTTTGTCGTAATAATTGACGAAGAAGAGCCGGTTCCCATCATCTGAGATGTCTATATCGCCAAGACCGACCTTTCCGATTCCCGCAAATGCTGCGACATCACGACTCGGACTGGTGCGATCTCCTAGAAGCCCGCGCGCAACATTGCTCGTCGCCCCGTCTCCGGTGAGAGGGGCCCCTCCGGCAACCGTCACCCCAAGGTCGACTACACTCCACGAATCCAGAACATTGCCCGTAGCAGTAGTCGTTGAACTGCCGGGTTTCGGGTCGATGACATAAATTCCACCAAGCCCTTTCGGCCCTGAGCCCGAATGCCGACGCAATGTCGCGGCAGCGAAGAGATGACCGGTCTGCCTTTTGTATGCCAATCCCCAGACTGCCCCGATCTCCTTCGCCGAGGCAACCGACTGCATCCCGGTCATCACCCCGCCAGTCATGTAACGTACCCGCTGCAGACTGCTCCATTCCGCACCCTGCAGCGGGTTGCCAAAGACAAAGGACGGCGTGAGTACCCACGGATCGTTCTGACAGTAATTGGCCTGGTTGCTCAAACCAAGGTCGAGACTGCTCGAAGGCTGTGTCAGAAACTGAACCGTGCTTTTGATGTTCGTCCCGAACTTCTCCGTTCCCGTAGGCAGTCCAGTAAATTCACTTCTCACCGGGTAGCTGGCCGGCGGTATCGCCAGACAGTAACGTCCACCCTTGTCGGTAACCGCTGTGTGAACCTGTCCGGCGTTGTCATATCCTTTGACCGTTACTCCCGAGACCCCGACCAGTTCACCTGCATCTTGGATTCCGTCTCCATCCAGATCTGTAAAGACCGTCCCGCCAGTATCGTTCGCCCCACAAATCAGCGGATCACAGCTTCCAGTCCCCTCAACCGACACGCTGCTGCTGCTGCTGCTTCCCGATGTCGCCGAGATCGTCCCGCTGAAACTCGACGAAACCTCAAAAGCGACAACCTGAGGCGTGACGATTGGCGGATTGCTTGTCGTACTCGCCGCAATCGTCCTGGTCTGATTCCCTGACCCGGTCGCCAGCGTTACCGTGATCGTCGACGGATTCGCCAGTCCGCTCCACGATACCTCGACACTGATCGTTCTCTTCGACTGACCAGCCGTGTAGTAGCACTCCGAGACAGTCGGCGTAACTTCTAGCGATGTCGTCTGGGCCACTACCATGGAAACGTCGGCATCCATCTTGCTGCGGGTTGCGCTCTGCATGGAGCGAGCAGGGGGCGATACAGCCTCCTCCACGGATGGCGGGTAAAACACTGCCGCTGCCGTCGACAGAGGCAGCACCCCCACCAGCAGAGCAAGCAACATCGTGGCCAGCAATATCCGACGGATCAGGACCGAACGCTTACTTTGACGAATTGAACAATGAGGCGATGTGAATACTATTTTCATAATACTTTCTATGTCCATGACAACCATACAGACAACACACGAATGCAACTTGTTTTCCCGGCAACTACCAAGCCATCGATTTAGATCGGTACTTGAATTCAGCAGAGCCAACCGTTTGGTACAGTCAGCAATCCAATGGAACTCACACAGAATACACAGGGGTTGCCCGTGTTTTATAGTACATTTGTACTATCCTTGCTTCCCAGTACCATCGCTGATTTCAGGTTGAGAATAGCCGTCGCGCCCCGGCGGGGCGTATGAATTTAGAACAGGCGTCTTTGTTGCATTAAAACAATTTAATTTGACAAAATTGTCTGGTCTTGGTAAAGTACTGAAAAGTTTGCAGAGCAGTCGAGCAAATCGAGTAAGATTTTTTGGATGACAAACATCATGGCATTGAACGGATTTAGAAAACGCGAATCGCCGCTTTGGCAGATTGTCGAATATCTCCAGCGCCGTTCCCGGGCGACGATCAAGGAATTGGAAGATTTGCTGGGCATCACCACCACGGCAGTGCGCCAGCATCTGAACACATTGCAGGCAGAGGGGTATGTCGAGCGCCGCCTGGTGCATGCTGGGGTTGGACGCCCGCACCATGTCTACTGCACCACTGCGCGTACGCAGGAGCTTTTTGCCTGCCACTGCGACGATCTGGCGCTGACCTTGCTGGAGGAAGTCTTTCAGCTGGAAGGGAGTGAGCGCACGGTGCAGCTGTTGGAGCGGGTCGGGGAACGGCTGGCGAAGAAGTATACCTCTGCGGTGCGGGCTTCCCTCTTGCACGATCGTGTCGGTCAACTGGCACATGCGCTCAACGGCCATGGGGTATTGGCCGACGCCGTCGTCGGCGAGGTCATCACCCTGCGCACCTACAACTGTCCTTTCCATGAGCTTGCACAGGAGCACCCAGAGATCTGTGAAATGGACCGTGGCATGTTGCAGAAGGTGTTGGGGGCGGAGGTGCATTTGAGCAAATGTATGTTGGAAGGACATTCGGGCTGTGTCTTTACCGTGCAACCTTCTGCACAATAAGAGTGGGGATGGGGGGAGAAGGTGTTGAATTGGAGTGTGCAACGCTGTTGCGATTGAATTTCAACCGTACTCTATGGACAGGGACTGAGACAAGGCGACCCTGGCTGGGTTGGCAGCATTAAAAAGTTTGTTTTACACGAGGAGTCATCACGATGAGTGTTTTGGAAATTCGCAATCTGCACGCCTCTGTCGAGGATCGAGAAATCTTGAAGGGTGTCAACCTGACCCTGCGCAGCGGCGAGATCCATGCTTTGATGGGCCCCAATGGTTCGGGCAAGTCGACGCTGGCCTATCTGATCGCCGGCCATCCGCATTATGCGGTGACCGAAGGAGACATCCTGGTCGATGGGGAGAGTGTTTTGGAAATGGAGCCCGACGAGCGTACCAAGGTAGGGATCTTTCTGGCCTTTCAGTACCCGGTGGCCGTGCCGGGGGTGAGTGTGGCCAATTTCTTGCGCACGGCGGTGAGCAATGTGCGGGGCTACACTGCGCAGAAGGCCGTGGCCGAGGGGCGTGGCGGCGTGATCGGCAGCAACCTGATGCCGATGCGGGAATTCCGCAAAGAGCTGAACGACAAGATGAAGGAATTCAACGTAGACCCCAGCTTTGCGCGGCGCTATCTCAACGACGGGTTTTCGGGCGGCGAAAAAAAGCGCACTGAAGTGCTGCAGATGGCGATGCTGGGGCCCAAATTTGCGATCATGGACGAGTCAGATTCGGGGCTGGACATCGACGCGCTGCGTGTGGTGTCGGATGGAATCAACAAGTTGGCAACTTCAGACCGTGGCTTTTTGCTGATCAGGCACTACCAGCGTCTGCTCAACTATGTCAAGCCCAATTACGTGAGCATCTTCTACGAGGGTCGGGTGGTGATGACTGGCGGGCCCGAAGTGGCCCACATGCTGGAAGAAAAAGGGTACGGCTGGGTGGAGCGCGAGTTCGGTTCCGAGGCTGTGGTGGCCTGAACCAAGAAGTGGGGGGGCGGCACTGTCTGTCTCCTCTCGATATATGCTGCAGTGATGCGAAAGGATTGTTGACATGGCAACACAGTCAGACCTCCAAGCCCTTGAGGGCGTCAAAGAAGAATACGAATACGGTTTCCACGACGATGTGAAGCCGGTGTTCAAGACCGAGCGTGGACTGAACCACGCTGTGATCGACCAGATCTCCGATCAGAAGAACGAACCGCAGTGGATGCGGGATTTTCGTCACCAGGCGCTCGATATTTTCTTTGCCAAACCGATGCCGGGGTGGGGAGCAGATTTGAGTGGCATCAATTTTGATGAGATCTACTACTATTTGAAGCCCAGTTCAGGCTCTGGCAAGAGTTGGGACGAAGTTCCTGAAAATATCAAACGAACCTTCGACCGCCTGGGAATCCCTGAAGCCGAACGCAAGTTTTTGGCGGGTGTCGGCGCCCAGTATGACTCGGAGGTCATCTACCACAGCTTGCGCGAGGAATGGCAGCGCCAGGGGGTGGTTTTTCTGGACATGGACAGTGGGTTGCGCGAATACGAGGAGATCGTGCGCGAGTATTTTGCGACGGTGATCCCGGCGGCAGACAACAAGTTTGCGGCGCTCAACAGTGCTGTCTGGAGCGGCGGCTCGTTTGTCTACGTGCCCAAGGGCATCCATGTGGATATTCCGCTGCAGGCCTATTTCCGCATCAATGCGGAGAACATGGGGCAGTTCGAACGTACGCTCATCATCGTGGAGGAGGGGGCCAGCGTCCATTATGTGGAAGGATGCACGGCTCCCATCTATTCGAGCAACAGCCTGCACAGCGCTGTGGTCGAGATCATCGTCAGAAAAGGAGCGCGCTGCCGCTACACGACGATCCAGAACTGGAGCACCGATGTCTACAACCTGGTGACAAAGCGTGCGGTTGCCTACGAAGGGGCGACCATGGAATGGATCGACGGCAACCTGGGCTCCAAGGTCACGATGAAATACCCGGCCGTCTACATGATGGGCCCGAAGGCGCACGGCGAAATTTTGTCGATAGCCTTTGCCGGCCGCGGCCAGCACCAGGATGCAGGAGGCAAGGTGGTGCACGGCGCGCCGTACACCAGCTCCAAGATCGTGTCTAAGTCGATCAGCAAGGACGGCGGCCGGGCCAGCTATCGAGGTCTGCTCAAGGTGGGCAAGGGCGCCCATCACAGCAAAAGCAATGTCGTCTGCGACGCGCTGCTGCTCGACGAGGCGAGCCGCTCCGACACCTATCCCTACATCGAAATCGAAGAGGAACAGGTGAGCGTCGGCCACGAGGCATCGGTGAGCAAAATTGGCGAAGAACAGCTCTTTTATCTCATGAGCCGGGGAATCGGCAAAGATGAGGCGGCAGCCATGATTGTGGGCGGCTTTATCGAACCCCTGGTCAAAGAGCTGCCGATGGAGTATGCGGTGGAAATGAACCGTCTGATCCAGCTTCAGATGGAAGGGACGATCGGTTGAGAGCCGCACGTCGTCGTGCGCTCGCAGCCGACCGCTCTGGGGAGCGCAGGTTCTCGGCAGAACGTGCAGACGACACAAAAGCAGGGGAGTATTCACGTGAGCGTAATTGTCAAAGAAGCGGAAGCAATCATGCAGTCCGCCGCGGGGTTCAGCGAAGCCACCGTGCGTGCCCACTCGGCAGCACGGGGCGAACCAGAATGGATGTTGAATTTCCGTCTGGAGGCCTGGCGCCTGTTCGAGGCGCTGCCTTGGCCAAAAGCGACAGACGAAGCCTGGCGGCGCACTCGCCTGACCGGCTTTGACCTGACCCGCTTCAAACCGGTCGTTATCCCGGCGGCAGAAGGAAAGAAGAGTGAGCTCTCTACTCTGCTGCAAGAAGAGCTGGATGAAATGGAGAGCGCCGCCAGCATCGTCTTTGAAGAGAGCGAGCTGCGCAACAGCGTGACGCGCAGCCCGCTCGACAGCCAAGGAGTCATCTTTCTGGATCTGCAGAGCGCAGTGCACCAGCACGCTGACCTGGTGCGCAAGTACTTTATGGCCGAAGCGGTCAAACCGGGCCAGAACAAGTTTACAGCACTCCATGCCGCGCTCTGGGACACAGGAGTATTTGTCTACGTGCCAGCAAGCGTCCGGGTGACCCTGCCGCTGCAGGTGATTTTGAACCAGAGCAGCGAAGGTGTCGGCGGCTACCACCATACCCTGGTGGTCACCGAAGCCGGCGCCGAAGTGACCGTGGTCGACGATCTGCTGGGCGCCCGGGATGGGTTGCAGGCCAGCGTCGTCGAACTTGTGATCGGCGACAGCTCGGTGGTCCGCTATATGAATCTGCAAGATTTTGACCACAGCACTTGGAACTTTCTGACCGGTCGCGCAGTCTTGGGCCGTGACGCAGATCTGCGCTGGATTCAAGTCAGTTGGGGCAGCCGTCTGACCAAAGCCTTTTTGGATGTGGAGCTGAGCAAGCCGGGCGGCCATGCCGAACTGCTGGGCATCTACTTCCCGATCGGCAACCAGCATATCGACCACCAGACCTTGCAGATCCACCGAGCCCCACACTGTTTCAGTGACCTGCTCTTCAACGGTGCACTCAAGGACAAAAGCCGCAGCGTCTATATGGGGATCATCCAGGTTCTCCCTGGTGCCCAGAAGACCGATGCCTACCAGCGCAACGGCAACCTGATCCTGGATACGTCGGCCCGGGCCGACAGCATT
This sequence comes from Caldilinea sp., assembly GCA_026389955.1. The sequence goes on from JAPLGY010000039.1 coordinate 8,992, forward strand.
CCTGGACTGGAGATCGAAGCCGACGACGTGCGTTGTACGCATGGCGCCACCGCGGCTCAGGTCGAAGAAGAGTATGTTTTCTACTTGATGGCGCGCGGCCTGACCCGCGCCCAGGCCGAACGGATGATCGTACAGGGATTTTTCCAGGCCGTGCTCGACCGCGTCCCGGTCGAAAGTGTCGTGCACAAGCTGGAACAGGTGATTGAACGCAAGATTGGCGGCTGAATTCGGAGGAAGAACTATGCGTATTGCAGACAAAGGATATGCCCAGCCAGACGCGCTGGTCAGCACAGAGTGGGTAGCAGCCCATGCCGGCGACCCGTCGATCCGTCTGGTCGAAAGCAACGAGGATGTACTTTTGTACGATGTCGGCCACATCCCCGGCGCGGTCAAGATCGACTGGCATGCCGACCTCAACGACACGACCGTGCGCGATTATATCAACCAGACACAGTTTGCGGCGTTGATGGGCAGGCTTGGCATCGCCAATGACACGACTGTAATTTTTTATGGAGACAAGAACAACTGGTGGGCGACCTACGCCTACTGGGTCTTTCAGCTCTTTGGCCACCACAACGCCAAGGTGATGGATGGCGGCCGGATGAAGTGGGTTGCAGAGGGGCGAGACCTGACGCGCGAGATTCCTACCTACCCTGCGACACTCTACACCGCACAGGAACGAAACGACAGCGCCATCCGGGCCTTCCGCAACGAGGTGCTGGCCCATATCGCCGCTGCTCGTCCGTTGGTAGATGTGCGCAGCCCCGGCGAATACAAGGGAGAGCTGTTGCATATGGCCGACTACCCGCAGGAAGGCACGCTGCGAGGCGGGCACATTCCGGGGGCCAAGAGCGTGCCGTGGGCGCGCGCTGCCAACCCGGATGGCACCTTCAAAAGCGCAGCCGAACTGCGGGCCATCTACGAACAAGAACAGGGGCTCCGCCCCGACGACGATGTGATCGCTTACTGCCGGATCGGCGAGCGCAGCAGCCACACCTGGTTTGTGTTGACACGCCTGCTCGGATATTCGTCGGTGCGCAACTACGACGGTTCTTGGACAGAATGGGGAAACGGCGTACAATTACCGATCGAAAAATAGCACGACCAAGAGGAAAACGACGGGACCCATGAGGATTGCTGAAAATTTGCTGTCAGACCAGACCGCAGCCCTGCGTCAAGATTTTCCAATCCTGACCCGCGTGTTGCCGCAGGGACAGCCGCTGGTCTATCTAGACAATGCTGCGAGCAGCCAGAAGCCGGCCGCTGTCCTCCAGGCAATGGAGACGTATTACCGGCGGTACAATGCCAATGTCCATCGCGGGGTCCACACGCTGAGCGAAGAGGCCACCGCAGCGTTTGAGGGCGCACGATCCAAGGTGGCTCGGTTCATCCATGCCCCAAGCCCCCGCCAGATTGTCTTCACCCGCGGGGCGACCGAGTCCATCAACCTTGTGGCCTACAGCTGGGGACGGGCCAACCTGGGGCCTGGCGACGAAGTGTTGATCACTGCCATGGAGCACCACGCCAACATCGTGCCTTGGCAGATTCTGCAAGAACAGCTCGGTTTCACCCTCCGTCATGTGCCGATCACCCCTACAGGGACGCTCGACCTCAGCCAGCTGGAGAAGGTGCTGACGGAGCGCACACGTCTTTTTTGCTTTGTCCATGTCAGCAATGTCGTCGGCACTGTCAACCCGGTTCAACAGCTGGTGACGGCGGCCCGTGCAGTCGGTGCCCGCGTCTTGATCGATGCTGCGCAGAGCGTGCCCCATATGCCGGTCGATGTCCAGGCGCTCGACGCCGATTTTTTGGTCTTCAGCAGCCATAAAATGTGTGGACCGACGGGGATTGGGGTCTTGTACGGCAAGCGCGAGCTCCTCGAGTCGATGCCTCCTTTTCTGGGGGGCGGCGACATGATTCGTGAGGTGACGCTGCAGGGAAGCCGCTGGAACACCATCCCGTACAAGTTTGAAGCCGGTACCCCGGCGATCGCTGAGGCGATCGGCCTGGGAGCGGCTGTCGACTACCTGACCCAAGTTGGGATGGAGTGGGTGCATGCCCACGAACGGGCGTTGACCGCCTATGCATATGCCCGGATAGCCGAAGTCGAAGGAATACAGATTCTGGGGCCTGGCCCCGAGGCGCGCGGCGGGTTGGTGGCGTTCACTTTGAAAGATGTCCACCCCCACGACATTGCGGCCATCCTGGACCGTTCGGGGGTCGCAGTGCGGGCCGGCCACCACTGCGCCCAGCCCCTTCACACAGAGCTGGGGGTCCAGGCCAGCGCCCGGGCCAGTTTCTATCTGTACAACACGGTGGAAGAGGTCGACGCGTTGGTGGCAGCATTGCACAAAACCCGCCAACTGTTTGCTGGACAGAAGGGATAGACGCTGTGAGCGACGATCTCTATCGAGAAGCAATCCTTGACTACTACAAACATCCACGCCACAAAGGGCACCTGACCGCCCCAGATATCCGCTCCCACGACCACAACCCGTTTTGTGGCGACGAAGTGACGATCGAGCTGAAGGTGGTGGATGGGATCGTCGTCGCTGCGGCTTTCGACGGACACGGCTGCGCCATCAGCCAGGCGACCGCCAGCATGTTGATGGAGGAAGTCCTCGGCAAGACGATGGAAGAAATTCGGGCATTCGACAAAGAGTATATTCTGGAGATGTTGGGGATCGAAATCGGTCCAGTGCGTCTCAAATGTGCGCTGTTGCCCCTCAAGGTGCTCAAGGCAGGCGCGTACGGTTTGGAAGAGTGGCCCGAATGACGGAGAGAAGAGCAAGATGTTTTTTGCACCGCCCAATGCCGCCCAATCAGACGACGATGAAACAAATACAGAAATTTTTGACCTTTTTGTCGGAAACGCCATGAACCAATCGATTCAAGTCGCCGCCGTCGCCGACCTGCCGGCTGGCACCAGCAAACTGGTCGAAGTGAACCGCACCCGGATCGCCCTCTTCAATCTGGACGGCGAGATCTACGCCATCGAGGATGTCTGCACCCACGATGGGGGGCCGCTTGTGGAAGGGAAACTCGTCAACGGCTGCCAGATCCAGTGCCCACGGCACGGCGCCCGCTTTGATATCCGCACCGGTGCTGCCCTGAGTTTCCCGGCCTTTGAACCGACCCGAACCTATGCCGTTCAGATCCAAGAGGGAATGATCTGGATAGAGCTGTGAACTGTCTGATGTGAATGCAAGGAGGGATGCGATGGCTCTGCCAACCAGTATGGATGTGCGGGAAGTGATCCGCGCCAGGGTCAAGGATCCAGAGTTGATGATGAACGTCGTCGACCTGGGCCTGATCTACGATGTTGAGATCACCGAAGAGAAG
>JAPLGY010000062.1 GCA_026389955.1 Caldilinea sp.
CGGGCATCTCGGCGAGCGAGCTGGCCCGTCAGCTGGGGGTGCCGACGTCGACGGTAACGCGTCGGCTGCCCAGCCTGGACGAGGCGGGAATTTTGTTGTCGGAGGATGAAAAGGGAGGGTTGTGGCCGTTTAAGAAACGAAAATAAGGAAGGGGGCACGAATTTTGGCGACTGTTGCGGAATTGGCAGCGACCGTGTGCTAGGATGGTGGGGAGGCCGCGATCGATGCGGGAGATTGGGGGGCGGGTTGGCCGTCGGAAGAGGGAGGGGAGAGCATGGAGCGTGCAGAGAACAAAGCGCAGCGTCTGCTGCAGATTGAGCGGCTGCTGTGGGCGCATCCGGAGGGGTTGACGCGTGCGGAAATTGCGCGGCGGCTGGACATTCACCGCAGCACGATCACCAAATATCTGGGGCAGGATCAGCTGCCGTCGGGCGTGTACGAAGACGAGCTAGACGGTGGCAAGCTCAAGCTGGATCGTGGGGCGGATCTGACGCGAGCGGCGTTCAACCTGCATGAGATCATGGCGTTGCATCTGGCGACGCGGCTGTTGGCGACGCGGACGGACAAACTGAATCCGCACAGTGCTTCGGCGTTGCGCAAGCTGGCGCGGGCGCTGCAGCGGCTTGACCACAACGTGAGTCAGCATCTGCTGCGGTCGGCGGATGTGATGGAGGATGCGCTGGTTTATCGGGACCCGGTCTATCTGCAGGTATTGGAGACGTTGACCGAGGCGTGGTCGGCTGGGCGCAAGGTCAAAGTGACGCACCGGCATGAGAGCGGGCGCATCTACGAGTACATCTTTGCTCCGTACTTTCTCGAACCCTATGCTGTTGGCCAGACCGTCCATGTGATCGGATGGCGTGAGCCCCCGCACGCCATCCGGACATTCAAAGTGGAGCGACTGCGTTCGGCGCAGATTTTGCCGGAGCGCTACGAAATTCCGGCTGATTTTGACCCAAATGCGCTGTTGCGCGACGCCTGGGGCATCTGGTACAGCGAGAGTGAGCCGGTGGAGGTGGTGTTGCGTTTTCATCCCAGCGTGGCTGCGCGGGTCAAAGAGACGCAGTGGCAGCGGGGGCAGCGGATCGAGGACGTTGGGGACGGCTCGTTGATCTGGCGGGGGCAGATTGCCGAGCCGCAGGAGATGTTGCCGTGGATTCGGGGGTGGGGGGCGGATGTGGAGGTAATGGCGCCGGAGAGTTTGCGTAGGAGACTTGTACAGGACGCTCACCGGATGGGTCACCTGTATCACCTGGCAACTTTCCAACCGTCCCCTGTGTACTATGCACACTCCAAAGAAGGTGTGGACGAAAGTGAATGGCAGCTGTTAAAAGAGCATCTCATCGCCACCAGTGTTTTGGCTGCTGAGTTGGGCACAGATGCAGGTGTTTCTGAGCTTGCACGTGCAGCGGGCCTTTTGCACGACATTGGCAAATATGCGCAGGTTTTTCAGGAACGCCTACGGGGTTCTCCGCAGCGTGTGGACCATGCCACGGCTGGTGCCAAAGAAGTGATGGCGCTTTTCACCTCGCCGAGCACACAGAATCAAGCCGAACTGCTGTCGTATTGTATTGCAGGACATCACAGTGGGATGTCCAACTATGGGACTCTGGGTGACTTGGAAACTGATGGGACACTTTTGGCTCGACGCGTGAAAAAAAGATTGGCAGATTACAGCGTGTATAAAACTGAGCTGGATGTTACAGCGCTGCAGCTGACTTCCCCGCGCATCAAAGGGAGCCGATTTCGGGGCCGTGAGAAGGGATACACTTATTTTTCTATAGCGTTTCTTACCCGGATGATCTTCTCTGCGTTGGTGGATGCGGATTCCCTGGACACTGAACAATATACCCAGGAGGGGGCTGTCCAGCGGGGCAACT
>JAPLGY010000308.1 GCA_026389955.1 Caldilinea sp.
CAATGCCTTCAGCGAGCTCAACGACCCGATCGACCAGCTGCAGCGCTTTGTCGACGAGTCCTACCGGGCCCGCCACGGCGACGACGAGGCCCATCCGATCGACGAGGCGTACCTCGAAGCCCTCAGCTACGGAATGCCGCCGACTGGCGGCTTTGGCATGGGCATCGACCGGCTGACCATGCTCTTCGTCGACGCCGACACGATCCGCGAGGTCATCCTCTTCCCCCATCTGCGCGCTGTGAAAGAGGGAGAACTGGCTGAGGGAGAACTGGCCGAGGGGGACGGCGAACCGTAATCGCCCCCATATGCGTTCAACCCGATCGCTCTTCCGCCCCCTTTTTCTTGCCAGCGCGCTGCTGGGACTCGTGCTCTTCTCGACAGCAATCAACTGGGGATGGGTGCAGACCAATGTCGTGCTGGTCGGCCGAGATTCGACCGGCCACTTGGAAAAGAGTCTGGAGATCGCCGATCGGCTGGCTTCAGGGGGGGGACAGGCGCTCTTTCAGGCGATCACGCTGGACAGTTTTCGCCCGCCGCTGCTTTATCTGCTGACCCAGCCAGCCTATGCGTTGTGGGGGCGCAGCCTGGATACAGCCCAGATCCCCAACCTGCTTCTGTTCGCCCTGATTTTGCTGTTGACCTTCGGCCTGGCACGGCGGACGGTCGGTGACGGTGGGGCCCTCCTGGCGGTGGCGCTGCTCAGTCTGCTGCCGATGGCAACAGCGATGACCCGGCTGTACTATATGGAAAACAGCCTGGCTGCGCCGCTGCTGGCTGCTTTCTATGCTCTGCTGCGCTCCGAACGTTTTCGACACCGTGGCTGGTCGCTCGGATTTGGGGCTGCGCTGGGCATTGCCCTGCTCAGCAAATGGACTGCGCCGCTCTATCTGGCGCTGCCGTTGCTCTATCTGTTGTGGACCGGAAATTTCTGGCAGCTGCAGCGCAATGCGCTGCGCAGCTGGCAGCCGCGGTGGGCGGCGGTCGGGGGGGCGCTGGGGGTCGGGCTTTTGCTGGCGCTGGCCTGGTACTGGCCCCACCGTGAGTTTGTCGCCGAGCAGGAGATGTTTTTGGGGGACTGGCTGTTGTGGCCATGGACCTTGTTGTTTGCGCTGGCCCTCTATGCGTTCTGGACTGGGCGGGGGCAGATCGGCAATGGGTGGACAGCGGTTCTGCTGGCTCTGGCAATGGCCAGCCTATGGTATCTTCCACGGCTCGACGTGTTGACCCCCCTGGGGGATGTGGCCTTCGGCACCGACCGGGGCACCAAGGAGCCGCCCAATTTGTGGGCGCTCGCCGCGTACACCCGCTATTTGGAATATGGAGTCTTCGAGCATCTGGGGGTGCTGGCCACCTGGGTCATCTTGCCGGCGGCGCTGGTGGGGTGGGTGGCGCGTGCCCGGCAGCCTGTCGCTGCAGATCTCAAAATCTACGGCCTGGCGGTGGTCAGCGCCTGGCTTCCGCTCACGGTGTTGACCTACACCAACCCGCGGAATCTGGTCCCTCTGCTGCCGCTGCTGGTCATTTTGCTGGTGGCGGGTCTGTCGGGGTACCCGCGCAAGCTGGCGGCCGCTGCTGCTGTGGCCTGGCTCGGTGTCTTGCTGGTGCAAGGGGCGTTGTTTACGTTTGACCGGCTGGCGCCATTCTACGCATGGGCGCCGCAGCTCTGGGTTCAGAGCGAGTATTCTGTCCTGCCGGCCACAGGCTCGACCGATCCAGCCTACTGGATCGGGCCGGATGTGTTGAAGACGGTCGGCAGCCCGGAGGGCGACGCGGAATCGCTGGGGATGTTGATCGATACCTGGGAAATTCACCGCGGCAAGCTTCGCTACCTGGTGGCCCTGGACAAGTTGAACATTACCATCAACGCCTTGACCGAACAGCGTGCGGCTGGCTGGGGGCAGGCGCTGGCCAACCGCTGGATCCTGCTCAAGGACGGCGACAACCGGGATGTCCAGCCTGCTGGGCAGGCGATTCTGGCCCGAATTGCCCAGAAGGACCCCTTGTTCCACCAGCTGTACGAACCGGTCAAACAGTATCCGCTGCCCGACGGGTCGACAGCTACCTTGTACGGCCGCGATGGGCCGCGCCAGCCGGAAGCCTATCCGGTGATCCTGATCGAGACCTCCCCGATCGCCGACGCGTTGAACCTTTGGGACTCCCCCCAGGCGACGCTGATTTTTGACGACCGGGATATTGCGGTCTGGACCGCCGTGCACGACCTGGCTGCAGACCGGGTGCTGCTGCCGGGGCGGGAAGATGCAGCGTACCCGACCCCACTGGATCAGGTGCGCGGTACGATTTTTGTCGTGAGCCGCCACACGCGGGGGGCCCGTGAGCAGATAGCAGCCGACAGCTATTTTGCCCGCACGGTGGTCTCGGGGGAGACCCTGTTGGAGGTCTTTGGTCGGCCGCGCCGTCCTTTGCAGGCGCTGGCGGCACTCTCCCCGTGGGCTGTGCTGGACCTGGCCGCCCTCCGCAGCCAGGCGCAGGTCGCTCCAGGAGAGGTGCTGCCGGTCGAGCTGGAAATGAGCGCAGCCAGTGCAACCCCGCTCAAACTTTCTGTGCGCCTGCTGGCACCAGATGGCACCGTGGTCGCCCAGAACGATGTGCCGGTAGAACCGGCTCTCCGTCTGGGGCTGTTGGTTCCCCCCGGAACGCCCAGCGGAGAATACAAGCTGGGTGCAGTGCTGTACGACCCGGAGACCCTGGCAGAGGTAGCCACCCGAACCGGCGAATCGTTTGGGACGGTGGCGCCGATCCAGGTGGTCGAGGCGATCCGGCCGGGCAGCTGAACACCGGGCAGGGCCAGCAGGTCACTCGACCGTACGCACACACCGTATCCCGATGGCGCTGGGCCAGTGCTCTGGCGGCTTCAGGCTGCGCTCGGCAACCCGCATGTCGCTCTCTTTGTTGAGCCAGGAACCGCCACGCCGGACCCGGTATTCTCCGGTCAGGGGGCCGGGGGGATTCTCAAGAGGGGAGCTTTTGTAGTAGGCGCCGGCGTACCAGTCGTTCACCCATTCCCAGACGTTGCCTGCCATGTCCATCAACCCGTCGGGGCTGGCCCCACCCGGGTAGGAGCCGACTGCATCGGTGTCGTGCAGACGGTTGTTGTAGTTGAGCAGGGTGTCGTCGGCCGGAAGATTTCCCCAGGGAAACTTGCGTGTGTCCTGGTTGCCGCGCGCCGCCCGTTCCCATTCGGCTTCAGTAGGCAGGCGTTTCCCACCCCAGGTGCAAAATGCCGCTGCCTGATACCAGTCCACCCGAATCACCGGATAGTTGTCAAATTCTGGATTTCCATAATAGTGCGACCGTGTGTAGGAGTTGTTCTGCCAGGGAGGGGTGCACCCGCCTGCCTCCACACAGGCTTTGTACCGGGCGTTGGTCACTTCGTATTTGTCGATGAAATAGGCGTCCAAATAGACTGCGTGCAGGGGTTTTTGATTTGGGCTGCAGGTTTCGATCGGGTTGCTCATGTCACAGCCCATTTGAAATTCGCCGGCCGGAATCAGGATCTCTTCGGTCTGGTCCGGGCTGGGGGGAGGTGTCGGCAGGGGGACCGGCGTAGGCACCTGCACAAAGGCGATGATCGGCGCGTAGGTCTGGCTCTGTGTCAGCAGAGAGGAGACTGCGATGGTTGTGGCAGGCAGCCTCTTTTCCTGCTGCTTTTCCAGCACAACGCGGTGGTGCACTGCTCTGAAGCTGTCTGGGCTCTCTCCATGAACCTGGAGAGGGGCCCCGATTCCCAACAAAAACCATAACAATCCAAGAGAGAGCAGTCGACAGGTCATCGTTGAACTCCTGATGGGGTTGATTGTATGTGTGCGCCGCAGGAGAAGCAGGCAGCTATAATTGTACGGCTCCACAAAAAGATTGCCCAATTCAGACCCGAGGGGTGCTCTCGCGCACAGGGAGCGCACGCCCCCAGAGAGGGCGATGTTCGAGTTGTCCAGGAGAGCGGATGAGGAGCTTCCCTGGCGCAGCAAC
>JAPLGY010000073.1 GCA_026389955.1 Caldilinea sp.
TTGTCACCGGTCACTGTCTGTTCACCGGGTTGTATGTCCTGTTAGGGCAACGCTGTCCCTTACCGAGTCTGAGTTGAAAGGCATTTTTACCGGTAATCCGAGACGTGGCACAGCCAGACCCACCACGGAACGGATGCTTGCGGCGTTTGAGGGCATCGATCTGTTTGTCTTGCCCACTGAAACTGGCACGCAATGCTTTTTGACTCAACTTTCAGCTCTCCAGAAACGCATTCTTGCCTTACTTGGATTGCACTGTTCCTTGTTCGCAGACTTGCAGACCAGCTGAACAAGGGAGGAGTCTATCTGAAGCACAAGGCACAGTCGGTTAACTCCCTGTCGTGACTGGCAATGTGCATGATTCTTCGACAATGATAGGCTTCATGCAGCGAACTGCCGCCTGAACTGTCCCATATATACTGTCTGGACATGACTTTCACAACCTTCTGGGATTTGTTCCGTAAATTGAGCGAACGCCGAGCAGTAAATATCGACCTGTACCAAATGCCTTGACAGCATGCCCGGTAATACGGTAAAGTGTCCAGTAAACCAAACAAAGGACAGCGTTCATCTTTTTCGAGCCATCTTCTGCGTCGTCGCTTTTGCGTTTCTGTTCGAGCGATCGGCGACCAGCGGCGTTGGCAACATCCTGGACGCGGCATGACCACTTGAGGGAAAAATACCATGCACTACCAGCCCACCTTCGAATCCGTCTCCTCTCATCCGCTGCCGACCTGGTACGACAATGCAAAACTTGGTATCTTCGTCCATTGGGGGCTCTACTCTGTACCCGCCTGGGCACCGCTGGCCGGTGAACTGAGTGAGGTGCTCGCCAACGGGGACTGGGCCCGCTGGTTCGCCAACAACCCCTACGCCGAATGGTATATGAATTCTTGGCGCATCGAAGGCAGCGCCACCCAACGCCACCACCATGCCACCTACGGTGCCGACCACAGCTATTTTGATTTTGCCTCTGGGTTCAACCATGCAGCAGAAAGCTGGAACCCCGACGACTGGGCATCCCTCTTTGCACGCGTCCACGCCCGCTATGCGGTGCTGACCACCAAACACCACGACGGCTTTCTGCTCTGGCCCAGCCACACCCCCAATCCATACCACCCAGGCTACCACGCCCGCCGCGACCTGGTCGGTGAGTTTATGCAGGCTGTACGCAAACGCGGGCTCACCGCCGCACTCTACTATTCGGGGGGACTGGACTGGACCTTCAACCCAACGGTCATCCAAGATCTCGCCGACATACCACGGGCCGTGCCCCAGCAACCAGAATACGTCGAGTACGCCAATACCCACTGGCGTGAGCTGGTCGACCGCTACCAGACCGCAATTCTCTGGAACGACATCGCCTATCCTGCCAACACCGACCTCAATGTCCTCTTCGCCGAATACTACAACAAATTGCCCGACGGGCTGGTCAACAACCGCTTCACCCAGCGCTTCCAGATCGGCACAGACGGCAACATCGCCAGCAATGCTTTCTATGACTTCGAAACCCCCGAATACGCCTCCTTCCCAACGATTCGCACCAAAAAATGGGAATCCTGCCGAGGGATCGGCGCTTCCTTCGGCTTCAACCGCGCTGAAGGCCCCGACCAGCACCTGACCGTCGAGGCGCTGATACGTTCGTTTGTCGACATCGTGAGCAAAAATGGCAACCTGCTGCTCAACATCGGCCCACAAGCGGACGGCACCATCCCTCCTCTACAGCAGGAACGGCTGCTGGGACTGGGAAGCTGGCTGGATGTCAACGGGGCCGCCATTTTTGATACCCGCCCGTGGACCGTCGCAGACGGCATCACAGAGCATGGAATCGAGGTACGCTTCACCCACAAAGACAATGACCTTTTTGCCATTCTGCTCGATACCCCTCCTCACAGGTCAATCGAGATCAAAGGCCTGCACTGCCAGGAAGGCAGCACCCTGCAGCTGCTGGGCCATGCCGAACCCTTGGCCTGGCAAACCAACGACAACGGCGTCCAGGTGATGCTGCCCGAAGTCCTGCAGCCTTCGCCGGCCCACGCGCTGCGCATTTCCCCTGCCCCACATCGCTGAACAACCTTTTGACAGGAGATTTGCTCATGGCCACTGCCACCCATTTTTTACCCAGCTGGGAATCGCTTGCCCAATACACAATTCCAGCCTGGTATGAAGACGGTAAATTCGGAATTTTTATTCACTGGGGCGTCTACGCTGTGCCAGCCTTCTCTAATGAATGGTACCCGCGCACGATGTATATCCAGGGCACCCCCGAATACGAACACCACATCCAAACCTATGGCCCGCACACCGAGTTTGGCTACAAAGAGTTTATCCCTCTCTTCCGCGCCGAACACTATGACCCGGCCGCATGGGCTGAACTCTTTGACCAGGCCGGGGCGCGCTTTGTGGTGCCTGTCGCCGAGCATCACGACGGCTTTGCCATGTACGATTGCTCAACCTCCCGCTGGACTGCCGTACAGATGGGCCCCCAACGCGATGTCGTCGGTGAACTGGCACAGGCCGTGCGCTCCCGCGGCATGGTCTTCGGCCTCTCCACCCACCGCGCCGAACACTGGTGGTTTATGAACGGCGGACGCACCTTCCCCTCCGATGTCCAAGATCCCGCCTACGCCGATTTCTACGGTCCAGCCATACAACATGCCGATTGTGACGGCACCCAGAACAATACCCCAGCCCTCGATTCACAGCCCTACCCAAGCCAGGAATTTCTGGACGACTGGCTGTCGCGCACCTGCGAACTGGTCGACCTCTATCAACCCCAGCTCGTCTGGTTCGACTGGTGGATCGGCCACGCTGCCTTCGCCCAACATCTGCAGCGTTTCGCAGCCTATTACTACAACCGTGGCCAGGAATGGGGAAAAGGAGTTGCCATCAATTATAAGTACACCGCCTATGCCGAAGGGACTGCTGTGCTGGACATCGAACGGGGCCAGCTCAGCGACATTCGCCCGCTGCTCTGGCAGAACGATACCTCGGTCTCCAACAACTCCTGGTGCTATGTCCAGGAACAGGAGTACAAAAACGCCCAAGCCTTGATCCAGGATCTGATCGATGTGGTGAGCAAAAATGGCGCGCTGCTGCTCAACATCGGCCCACGCGCCGACGGCACCATCCCAGAACCCGAACAGGCCATTCTGCGCACCATCGGCCGCTGGCTGGCCATCAATGGCGAGGCCATCTATTCCACACGCCCTTGGAAAATCTACGGTGAAGGCCCGACCGAAGTGGCCGCAGGTGCCTTCACCGATACCCAGCGGGCTCCCTTCACCTCGGCTGACATCCGCTTTACCTGCAAAGCCAATACCCTCTATGCACTCTTCCTGGCCCGGCCTGACACCCACGCCACAGTCCGTTCGCTGGGCACCGCGTCGACGCTGCTGGAGGGAGCCATCACCGCTGTAGAACTGCTGGGCAGTACAGCACCCCTGACCTGGTCGGTCGCCCAGGATGGGCTGGACATCCAGCTGCCGACGGGCAGCCACGACGAATCCCCCTGCGTCTTCAAAATCCAGTTCGCCCCTGCCTATCCATGAACAGGCATAGAGGGTCGGCGTTGGACGTGCAGGTTGACGCCAACACCGGCCCTCTATGCCAGGCTGAATGTCCAGGAATTTATCGTAACTTCATATCTCCGTTTACGTCATTATTACTGCGTACATCGCTCGTTGCTCAGCGCGTAGAAAACAAATGGCCAGACGAACAAGGTGCAACCTCTGGGCATCCCCGGATCGCTGACCACCTGTCCATCGGGATCCACAATGCACAACAAACTTCTGCTTATTGCAATCAGAATCGGTGCTGTGGCAAGCGCGTTGTTGACTGCCGCAGTCAGGATGCTGGCCGGCACAACCTTTTGGGGCTTGACCCGCAGGGCGTGAAGCTCGCTCACCGACAAGATGCCCGCCCACGGGGCCGTCGTGCTGATTCACGACAATTCACCCTATGCACTGCAAACTGTTTTGGTTCTGCCGGGTGGTCCTGTCCTGGTACTGCTGAGCCTGGCACCTGCAGCCAGTGCCAGAAACGGGACCCACCATTGGGTCTGGAACAAGCTCAACTTCCACAACGCCAGCAGCGAGCTGACCGTCTACTCCAATCCACCAGAGAGATATGCCTGGGGCACAAACGTAGGCTGGATCAACTTCAACCCGACCAACGGCGGGGTGAGGCTCTATTCCGACCACATGGAAGGATACGCCTGGGGCGAGAACATCGGCTGGATCCGTTTGGGCACCTGCACAGGCGGCAGCCCCTGCACCCACGCCAACACCAGCGCCAACAATTATGGCATCAATCACGATGGTGCAGGCAATTTGTCGGGGTACGCCTGGGGCACAACTATCGGCTGGATCAACTTCAACCCAGCCCACGGTGGCGTTCGGGTAGATCTCGCCACCGGCAGTTTTAGCGGCTACGCTTGGGGTGAAAATATTGGCTGGATTCGCTTTCAGAGCAGCAGGCCGGCCAATACCCACACAATTTTGGTGAGCGCCGACCCGCCTGCCAGCGGCACGGTCAGCGGCAGCGGCACAGTCAACCACGGCACCACAGCCACAGTGACCGCCACCGCCAACACCGGCTACACCTTCGTCCACTGGACAGAGGGCAAGACGCCCGTCTCGGCCAGCACCACCTACAGCTTCACCGCCACAGCCGACCGCACGCTGGTGGCCACCTTCGTGGCACTGCCTGTTGCCGTCAACGATGCGGCGGGAACACTGCAGGGAAACCCCGTTGAAATCGCTCTCCTGGCCAATGATTTCGACCCGGCAGCCGGTGGCCTCATTGTGCAGAACGTGTCGCAGCCGACACAGGGCAGGGTGGCTGTCAATGTCGGTGCGCAGACCGTCACCTACATACCAGACCCCACCCACAGCGGCCTGGACAGCTTCCGCTACATCGCCGAAGACGCCAACGGCAACCGCAACGAGGCCACCGTGGCCGTGGTCGTGGCAGAACGCAGCGCGACGAACCACGCCCCCCAGGTAACACCTGTCAACCCAATGCAGCCAGGGAGTGCAGTCTTCACCGACACCCACACCACAGCCTTGCTGGAGACAGCAGCAGGCATCTACACAGGCACACTGGAGGCAAAAGAGATCTTTTTTCTGGCCTACACCCCCATCATCACACCTACAGGCGATGTCAATGCCGGTGCAAATGGCTTCAAATTTAGCAATTTTGCCTTCCACCTGGAGGCTTTCCTCAACGGCAGCCGGTTGCTCAATTTTCAATTTGGCCGGCCAGTGACCTTGACCCTTGTCTACGACCCGGCAACGCCAGGCAGACAGGTGGAGGGTTCACCAGTCGCAGAAGACCGGAACAGGACAACCTGGACAAACGACTCACCCCTCACCGCTCGCCCCTCACTCTTTCTGGTCGTCTATTCCTGGAACGGGACAGCATGGACAAACGACGGCATTACAGTCGTCAGCCACGACACCAGCAACCATGTCATCACCCTTCTGCTGACACATCCAGGAGAATTCGCCTTCTTTACCAACGTACCGATGGCGCTCGAGCCGGGCGAGGAGCCAGAATACCCTGTCGCACATCTCTTTCTGCCGGTGGTGGTGCAAGACATGGTGCAAGACAGTGTGGTGACACCAAGGGCGGCAGAAGAAGCAGTGTATCTGTATCTGCCGGTGGTAGAAAAATAACGGCATCCCCTTCGACGCGACCAGCTCACTTGCTATTTTGTCCCTGACCGCCTAGCAAAGGAAAGCCATGATGCACAACAAACTTCTGCTCGTTGGGATCGGAATTGGCGTCGTGGTGGGCGCGCTGCTGACCACCGCAGTCGTGGTGCTGGCTGGCAACCTGGGTTCCAGCACAATGCCCAGCACAACCTTCTCGTACACCCTGGCTGACCTCTATAACCGGCTGAACACCGGCACGAGCGGCACGCAAAGTGCCTTCACCGAACCTGTCAACGGGCCGAACACAGCCACGATGCACACACCCTGAACGATATCATGGCCAAAGCGCCGGAGGTAGACGCCCTCCACGGTGCAACCGCACCCCAGGTGCTGGCCGGCACAACCTTCTGGGGCTTGACCAGTGGGGCCTGGGGCCCGATCACCGGCACGATGCCCGCCCACGGGGCCGTCGTGCTGACCCCGACGACGACCAGCGTGGCAATTGCCGCCGGCTACCACGACGGCAGCGGTGTCGTTCCAGGAGACACCGACCTGGCGGCCGCCAACATCAAAAATGGGGTCACCCTGTTTGGGGTGACAGGTACGCTCTCCAGTGCCGGTCTTCCCAAAACAGGACAGACCACATCGTACGTTACCGGCGATGACGGCGATCTCGAACGCGGTATCGCCCCACCTGCCCCTCGCTTTACCGACAACAGCAATGGCACGGTGACCGACAACCTGACTGGACTGATCTGGCTGAAGAGCGCCAATTGCGGGGGAACAGGAATTTCTTGGACAAACGCATTTACATTTACCAACTCGCTGCGTGATGGATGGACTGGCGATGGCAGTGGCGGAGACTGCGGGCTTTCAGACGGTTCGACCGCTGGTCAGTGGCGCGTGCCCAATGTGCGTGAGCTGCAAAGCCTGATTCATTACGGGTATGGCTCTCCCGCACTGTCCAACACAGCAGGAACAGGAAAGTGGACGGAGGGAAATCCTTTCACCGGCGTCCAGTCAGATTACTACTGGACGAGCACCACCTTTGTAAACGGCCCATCCATGGCCTTTTCCGTCATGTTCAACACCGGCTTCCACAGCTATTACGGCAAGACTTCTCCATACTGGGTGTGGCCGGTGCGTGGCGGACAATGACCTCCTTGAATGACATCCTTCTGTGTTGGGCAGCCATGGCCACCCGATGCAGAGCCCTCAGAGCCAGACAAGCTGCGGGTCGTTCACAGAGGGCTCCCCGAGCCTGCCCGCACATTGACGCACGAAACGAACGATTAAAGTGGGAAGCGCCAGAGTGCCCTGCTGGCCAATCACCCACCCCTGGCGCACCAGCGAGCCAAGCGCTTCCAGATACGCTGCATACTCCTGGCCGAGGCGCTCCCCCAACATCGACGTGGACAGCGGCTGTACTTCCTCAGCCAGAGCCCGCACGATCTGTTGTTCCAGAGAAGAAAAACCATCGAACTGCTGCGCCATCTTTTGGCGCAGCTGTTGAAAAATCGGGGTTCCTCCCTGCACAAACCGATCAGAGTCGCTGCCAAACAGGCTGAATACACTCTCCGCCACCGCAGCCAAAGCCAACGGGTTGCCCTGATAGGCTGTGTGGAGAGCAGAGAAAGTCGCAGCACTGCCCCGCACCCCACACTCGTTCAAAAATGTGTGGGTCTCGGCTACCGTCAACCCCTCCAACAGGAGCGAGCGTGCCGTCAGATAGTCTTCTTCCAGCCGGCTGAATTCAGGAGGCACGGCACGCCCAATCAACACGACCGTGCTGCGGTGCACCGTGCCCACAACTGCCTGCAGCAGTGCAGAAAATCCCTGATAGGCGGGCTGCAGCTGGCTTGTGCAGCTCCCCGGTTGCCACACTTCTTCGACATTGTCCAAAACAAACAGCGAACGCCGCCTCTCGAACTGCTGCAGCAAAAACGGCAACATCTGTTCGACGGTGTCGACGGGCACAGCCCTGTCCTCCCCCAACACCTGCAGCCACACACGCACCACAGCCGCCAATGAAGTCATTGTCTGCAGCGAAATCCAGCAACAACACTCGTACCCCACAGGATTGGGCCCTGTGGCCACAGAAAATTCCTGTGGCCGGCCAGCCTGGGTGTGGATCCAGTGGGCCACCAGCTGCGTTTTTCCCTGACCGGGCAAACCAAAGACACCGGCCAGCTGTATACCTCTACTGTCTGCCCAGCTGCTCAGCAGCGCCAGCTCGGCAGTCCGCCCCACCAGCCGCTGAGAACGTGGCACCGTTGACAGCCCAGCCCCCTCCACAGAGTACACTCTCGGGAGAGCACCCACAGATTCCTCCTCTCCCTGCCTCTGCTCTCCCCGCTCGGGAAGAAACTGACCCGCTCGAATCTGTTCGTACAGCGCAACCGTCTCCGGAGAAGGCGTGATCGCCAGTTCGTCCGCCAGGATGCGTCGGCAAATCTCAAATTGGGCCAGGGCCGATCGGGGCTGACCACTGCGCGCCAGAAACAGCATTCGCTGCCGATGAGCCGCCTCATGCGCCGAATCCAACGCCAGCAGATGATTGGTCGCATCCAGCCCAAGTCCATCCTCCTGGTGCTGCAGCGCATGCTCTGCAAGCCTCTGCCACCCCTGGACAACCAGATTGTGCAGGTAGGTACGCCTGGCTGCCAGCCACTCCTCAAACACAGGAGCGTTGCGCACATGAAAACCAGCCAAAAATTCACCGCGGTACAGCAGCAGCACCTCCCGAAACCCCTGCGGGTTGGCGTGAAGCAGTTCGTTTGTCAGGTAGGTCTGCAGAACCCCAACATCCACCCAGCAGGGCACCCGGCGGTCCAAATACGTTTCGTGTCGGGCAGTGACAAGGCTCGTTCCCAACATCCTGCGCAGTTCGTAGAGCGCCCCACGCAGATTTTTGCGTGCCAGATCGTCGCCCAGCTCGCTCCACAAAAGATTGGCCAGCGTTTCACGCGTCTGGGGCAGACCTGTCACCGCCAGATAGACCACAAGAGCCAGCAATTTCCCGTTGAGCGCGCTGGCCAGCGACCTGCCATCCAGTCCGATTTCCGGCGTCCCCGTCAGAACCATCCTCAACATCCACACCGCGCTCCCACACAAAAACGTTTCGCTTCAACCAGCGGCCGGATCCACTTTGGATTCCTCGGTTCGTCTATTTTCATTTTGCGTTCGCTCAATTTATAGAACAAATTCAAGAAAGCTGTGAGAGCCGTCCCTCCCAAGCAACTTTCGCATCCGCCACGTGTGCATTGCGCCGACGGCTCGTTGTGCACCCGTACTCGTTGGCTGCCCGCAGGAATGTGCGTGCAGCAGCCAGAAATTAGATATCCATTATACAAAAAAATCAAGTACGTGGGTTACCAAACAGTCAGGGATCAGAGTCAGGGTTTTTTAGCAGAAAAGCCGGGGTTTTGTGTCGGAAGTGCTGTTCCATTCCTGCAAATGTGCGGTTTGACAGATTCGAATTCGTACAGATACAATGCAGGAATACCTGTCTGTTTACAAAATGCTATCCAGTCTCTGGGACGAAAAAACCCATTGTGTGGTTGTTCAAAAATCTTGTCTGCGTCACACCGTTCCCCAATGCAAGCAGCCAATTTTTGTATCAAACAACACCCTTTGCAGTCAATTCAGTCTGATTGAGCACCAAATCAAGGAGAATTTCCCATGAAGCAGAATGGAATCAACCGGCGCCAGTTTTTGCAGTGGAGCGCCCTGACCACCGGCGCGGCCGTGCTGGCCGCCTGTGCGCCGGCAGCTGCCCCCAGCGCAGCAACGGGCGAAGAGGCACCGGCAGCCGCCCCCTCGACAGTCTCTTATTGGTACGCCTGGGGCAATCTGGACCCGGCGATGGCCAAAATCATCGAGACCGAAGAGTTCCAAACCCATCTGGGCGGCGCGACCGTCGAATACAAAGGCTCCACCAACAGCGACGCGCTGCTGACCGCCGTCGCCGCCGGCACCCCGCCCGATGGCGCCTCCAACTATAGTTATGTCGAGCTTTTCACCCGTGGGGCGACGATCGACGTCACCGACATGGTCGCCGCCAGCTCGGTGATCGACGGCGACGATGTGCTCGAAGGGCTGTGGAACAGCGCGTTCTGGGACGGCAAGATGATGGGCGTGCCCGGCATCGAGGGCTATCTCTGGTGGGGGCTCAACGTCAACGTTGACAAAGCAGAAAAAGCCGGGCTAGACGCCACGACCCTCCCCAAAACCTGGGACGAAGTTTTCGAGTGGCACAAAGCGCTCACCACCAAAGACGATGCCGGCAATCTGCTGCAATTTGGACTCGACCCCTACGACGCCATGGCCAACGAGCCAGACTTCATCTCGGCCTCCTTTGGCTTCAAATGGTGGGACGAGGAGACCGGCAAGTTCGACCTCAACAACCCACGCATGGCCGAAGGGCTCAATGTGCTGGGCGAGTTCATCCGCTACGCCGGCCCAGACCAGTTTGCCGGCTTGCGCCAGGTCGAAGGACAGGGCACCTGGGGTGCCGCATACAATGCCGGCGTGCAGAATATGATTATGGAAGGCTACTGGCACCCTGGGGAAACCCAGATCCAGCAGCCCGATGTCGCCCAGTACAACCGGGCCGCGTGGGCTCCCGTGCCGGCCGACCGCAAAGATGCCAATATCATGGCGACCGGCGCACACTTCGTCGTGATCTTCAACCAGTCCAAAAACAAAGAGGGCGGCTTCAAGATCGGCGAGTTCTTCAACACCAACACAGCCCAGGACATCATTTTCAATGAGGTCGGCTGGATCCACGGACGCAAGTCGTGGCTGGCCACCGTGGACAAGAGCACCTTCCCCGGCCTCGATTTCTATGTCGACGCAGCCAGCAACGTCACCGAATGGACCGTAGGACGCCGCTGCCCGATCAACGCGTTTGTCATCAACCAATATACCGAACTGCGCGAACAGGTCTTCCGCGACCTGATCAGCCCGGAAGCTGCCGCCGAGGAGCTGCAAAAACGCGCCGAGGCCGAATGGCAGGCCCAGGGATTGGGATAATCGAGCCGCCCGCAGGGCTGTAGAGACTACCGCTGACCGTGCAACCCTATCCAGCCTGCGGGCTG
>JAPLGY010000015.1 GCA_026389955.1 Caldilinea sp.
CACAAACTCTTCGTTGAAATCCATGGCGTAAAACTCGGTGTAGGAACCGCCCGCGCCCAGCCGATCCATCATCAGCATGGCCATGCAGGTCTTGAGGTCCCCTTCACCGGCCGCCGGAATGCCGCGCGCAGTCAGCAGCGAGTTCCCCACAATCAACGTCGATCCCAACTCTTCATTTTCATTGGCGTTCAGCCCGCGATAGTAGTAGGTCAGCCCATCGAGGTTGAAATCGTGCACCAGCTTGTCCAGCCCGACGGCAACCGTCGCCGACCAGCGCAACGCCTCCGCCGTGACCGGCTGCGACAGCCGGTCACGGCCGGGCACAGCAATGTCAAAGACCTGGTGGATCTCGGCCGTCTTGGCCTCGATCTCCGACGCCGTTGCAGCCTTGACCCGCACCTGCAGGTCGTCCATCTCCAATACCTCGATGTGCGTGCCCAGCTGAGCATGGTGCATCGTAAAATCGGAGTACATATCGAGCATGCCTGGATACGTATGCCCCAAAAAGCCGACCCGCGCATAAGCCAGCTCGCGCATCACCCCGGCAGCTGCCACCCAATCCTCGATCTCGCGCCAGCCGCGCTCAAAGTAGCGGGCGGCCGTGCCCGCAGCCGGGAAGAGCAGGCCGGAGACCACGTTGAACTGGATCCGGCTGCGCGCAAAGGCATTCGAGATCTCGGGCACACAACAGGCGCAGCAATTGGCCAGCCAGGCCGCCGTGTCCGTGTTGGGGTACTCCATGGCAGGGACTGGCTGCAGGTTGAGCACCAGCACCGGCGCACGCCGCCGCTGCACCGCCGGCAGCACCTGCGAGGAGGTCGAATAGGTGCCGACGTAACAGACGATCAGATCCACGTTGTGGGCAGCAAACTGGTCGCCCGCCGCCTGCGCGGCCGGAGCCGTATCGACCAGCCCCGCCGACACAACCTCCGCCCCCATTTCTGCCAGCCGTCGTTCCACCTCCTGCTGGTAGCCAACCAACAGATCCCGCAACCCCTCAAATTGCGGCCAATAGGCCGCCAACCCGATCCCAAAAACCCCTACACGAGCGCGCTTCGAACGCACAGATACCTTCTGCATAGCTTCTTCTTTCTCTGGCTCGCTAATTTGTCGACACAGTGCCCGTCGATCGATCTTGGCCAAACCAATCGGACTCGGCAGCAGGCAGCTGCACACCTCCTATTGTAAGGCCGACACAGCCCCTCTGACAAACGGATCGGAAACAGCGCTCGCTGGGTTTCTGCCAAAGGAGACATACTCTTCCGCAGCACAAGCGCCATCCCCCCCCCCACTGCGTGAGCAGGGATCCCTCTATCGATCCGCAGTGATGCAACAAAAGACGTGGTATAATCCAATGCATGGGTCAGATCTCAAGCTGAAACAGAAAGGAATCACACATTTTCAGATGCCCAAAAAACTTCAAAATGATCAGCTGGGTCTTGATTTGCTGACACAAAAAGGAACTGTCCATCCAGTTACAAACGAAAGCAACACTCCAGAGTTGCACTTTTCGTTGGACGATGGTTGTCTGTACCTGGGTGACAGTCTTGCCTGGTTGCGCACGTTAGAGGACAGCAAGGTGGATCTTGTCTTTGCCGATCCGCCCTACAACATTGGCAAAGCAGATTGGGACGTATTCTCACATGATGAATACCTCGACTGGTGCGATGCATGGATCGACGAATGTGCGCGCATCCTGAAACCCAACGGAACGATGTATGTGTGCGGGTTCAGTGAATTGCTTGCCGACGTGAAGGCAAGAAGCTGTCATCATTTTGACAGCTGTCGTTGGCTGGTATGGCATTACAAAAACAAAGCAAACCTGCGCAATGACTGGGGGCGATCACACGAGAGCATCGTTCATTTTCGAAAGTTTTCTTCATTCACATTCAACACTGACGCGGTGCGCATTCCGTATGGCGCACATACGCTGAAATATCCGGTCCACCCTCAGGCAGAAACCAGCCAATATGGAAATGGCCGGAAACGTGAGGAACATTGGCAACCACACCCACAAGGGGCCAAACCCAAAGATGTGATTGAGGTTCCAACAACCTGCAACGGCATGGGAGAAAAAACCCCACACCCAACACAAAAACCCGAAGAGCTCTTGCGTCGGTTTATTCTTGCGTCATCCAATGCTGAGGATCTCGTCTGCGATCCGTTCTCAGGCTCGGGCACAACCCTGGTCGCTGCAAAACAGCTGGGGAGGCGGTGGATTGGTTGTGACAAAAATGAGGAATACAACCGATGGTGTATCGCCAGATTGCAGCGTACAGTGACACGCACGGAGGCTGAATGGATAGCCTATGACGCCAGAAATGCAGCGAGACGGGAATCGATCCGATGAATTTTGATGATTTGCTCGGAAAAGCCACAGACAAAAGCTCCTTTGAAACGATTCAGGGATACATCGACTTTGCTGGCAGCTTCATTGAATTTACCAAAGACAACCTTCAGGCACGAATCGTCAGTCGCAACGAGCCACATTACCAATTTTTTCAGTACGGATCCTACGCCAGCTATCAAGTCACCCGACCGATCAACACACATCTTATGTGTGGCCCAAACGAATTTCAAGCACAATGCTGCATGTTCACAGATGTTTTGGGCGCACTCTCTTGCGGAATTACACCGGAGCAAGAGAGTCGGCAGGCGATCAACCGACTGGTCTACACGCTACAACAAGCGATTGGCGCTACACTCGATGGATTGCCGGCCGGTCGCAGCAATCGTGCCCGCAAATTGAACGGCGATCTATTTGAGAACCTGATTCAACTCGTTCTCAATCAAATCGGTCTATCTTGTGTATCA
>JAPLGY010000126.1 GCA_026389955.1 Caldilinea sp.
ACTGCCCCCAACTTGAAGTACACCCCCAGACAGCCCCCCCTACTGGGGAATCAACAGGGTCTGACCCACCAGCAGCTTGTCCGGGTCCAAAAGGTCGTTGGCAGCCAGAATTTCGTCGACCGAAACACCGTAGCGGCTGGCAATGGCCGATAGGCTCTCGCCTACCGCGACCGTATGTCGAATGGACCGGGCTTCGCGCAGCCGGGCCTGTGTGAGCCCTGGGATGAGCAGCTGCTGGCCAGCCTGGAGCAGATCAGGGTCAGCCAGGTCGTTGGCCCGAAGCAGCGCGTCGGCTGCCACTCCGTACAATGCCGCAATCCCAGAGAGGGTCTCATTCGGCTGAACCTGGTGGAAGACCTGTTCCTGCGGTGCCAGCTCTGGGGCAGCCTCCGCAGAAGGAGCGTCTGCCAGACCGGCGGGGCTCTCCCCGGGCGCAGAAACACCAGGGATCAGCAGCGCAGTGCCAGCCGTCAGGCTGTTGGGATCCTGGAGGTTGTTGACCTCGACAAGCAACAAGGTGGTGACCCCATATTGCAGGGCGATGCTGGAGAGCGATTCTCCAGACTGGACCACATGCCGGAACGGTTCTGGGGTGGGAGTCGGTTCTCCTTCGGGGACATACAAAATCTGGCCGGCGAACAGGGTGTCGTCGATCAGATTGTTGAGGTCGCGCAGCTGCTGGACGGGCAGGTTGAACGCCACAGCAATGCTGCTGAGCGTGTCCCCCGTCGCCACCGTATAAGGCAGGAGTGACCGGGTCGCCGTCGGTTCTGGGGTGGGGGTCAGGTCCGTCGGGGAAGGCTCCGGGGTTGACGTGGCGCTGTCGACCGTCTCGACCTTCGGCTCAGCACTGATCACAGCCGTCGCCGGCGTGCTGGCTGTTTCAGCAGCCGTTGGAGCCGGTGTAGGCCGCTCGCGGGTGCACCCCGCCAGCAGCAGAGCAGCGCAGAGCAAACCACCAAGTCCCCTCAAACGTGTAGCCACAGCGTCACCTCCTTGAACACCCAAAAGGAACAGATCCCGCAGCCTTCTGTCAGCGCAACGTCTGATAGGCAGTGACAATCACCAGGATCAAAAAAAAGAGCCCGCCCAAGCTGAAAAACGCCAGGAAACTGGCAAAGAGCAGCCCGGTGAGCAGGCCACTCAGGAGAAGCCCGACCAAGATGCCAGCCAGCGTGAAATGGCGAAGGTAACGGCCACGACGCCTGCCAACCGAATTGCGGATGAGCTGGGCCAGCGAGGCTCCAGCCCCAGATCCGACCAGCGCAGCCAGGATCCACCCCAAAAAACCGCTGATGCGGAGCAACCAGGCCACCAACGGCCAGGCAATCAACGTGACCAGCGCAGCCAACCCAAAGGCAATCCAGTTGTCGGCAGCCAGCGCGTTGTAGAAGATCTCCTGCTGGGAGCGGACACATGCTTTGCAACGGTAGCCGACTTCAGTGCGCACCGCACAGCGAAGACAGATCGGCTGGCTGCATCGGTTGCACCGCAGGTAGGTCTCCGTCTCTGGATGGTTGACGCAGTGGCGAGGAAGACCCTCTGCGGCCGGCGGCAACTTGGAAGGCGTTGCTGTGGTCATGATCTCCTCTCGTTTCAAACACACTCGCAGGCGGATACCGTGTACAGGCGGTCAGCCAGCCCAACGCATTTTATCCATCAACGTCTGGTAAAAATAGCTGCGCTCTCGCATGCGCACAAAACGAGCCAGGTGCGGGCTGCCTACGACCACGATCTGGTCGCCTTCCTGCACCTCGACCACCACCTGGCCGTCTACAGTCACCATCGGCGGGGAGTCGCTGCTCGCCTGCAGCCGAATGGTCGTCCCTTCTGAAAGGATGACCGCACGATCCATGCTCAGGTGCGGTGCGATCGGGATCAAAAGAATGTTGCGCAGTTCCGGCGGCAGCACCGGCCCGCCAGCAGCCAGGGCATAGCCGGTGCTGCCGGTCGCAGTGCTGACCACCAGCCCGTCGCAGGTGTAGGTCGTCAGATGGCCGTCATCCAGTTCGGCGCTGATGCGCACCACGCGGGCAAGGTTGCCGCGACTGAGAACCACATCGTTGAGCGCGTCGTACGAACAGAGGGGGGTGAGGGCACCGGTGAACGGGTCGGACCGCTCGACATGCATACGCACCATCAACCGCTCTTCGACCCAGTAATGGCCCGCCATCAATGCCGCCAGAGGCGTCTGCCAGTCGGCAGGCTGCACTTCGGCCAGAAAACCCAGCCGCCCCATCTTGACCCCCAGCATCGGCACCGCGTACGGGGCACCGATCCGCGCCGCCCGCAGCAGGGTCCCGTCTCCCCCCAGCGTGATCAACAGGTCCACTCTGGGAAGATGGGCTGCTGTGACTTCCAGATCCCAGGCCGATTCGTGCCAGATCTCAGCGACCCCTGCACGTTTCAGGTACTCCCCTATCGCTCTGGCCAACGCCAGCGATTCCGGTTTTTTCGGGTGATGCAAGATCCCCACATGCGCAAAGGATTTCATACCAGAGTGAGCCATCCATCGTTTACCGTACTTGGCCGGCGATTCAATTCTCTAAAACCATATCACGAAGTCGCTGCGGAAGCGAAACTGCTGTATCATGAATTGTATGAGCCGCATCCTGGTGATCTCGGACATCCATGCCAATCTGGCAGCCCTGGAGGCTGTCTTCAGCGACGCCCAAGACCAGTATGACACGGTCTGGTGCCTGGGGGATGTCGTAGGGTACGGACCCCGGCCCAACGAGTGTGTCGAACTGGTGCGCGAACACGCCTCGCTCTGTGTCATGGGCAACCACGACTGGGCTGTGCTGGACAAGCCAGGGATCGACGTCGAAGACTTCAACCCGCAGGCACGGCATGCTGTGCTCTGGACGCGCGCACAGCTGCGCGCCGAGAATCGAGCCTACCTGGACCAGCTTCCCGTTCAGCCAGTCCTGCCCCCCGTCACCCCCACCGTGCTGGTCACCCACGCCAGCCCACGCGAGCCAGTCTGGGAATATATCCTGACTCCGACGATCGCGTTGGAAAATTTTGCTCTGTTTGACGCCGCGCTCGGTTTGGTGGGCCATACCCACAAACCGGCGCTGTACCGCTGGCATTTTCATCCCTCCTCCACCGAGAACAACGACAGCCCCCTACCGCACGGCATGGCCACAGTCGACCACCTCCAGCCTCGCCCCGGCATCCCCATCCACCTGACGGTCTCGCCGGTGCAGCGGCTGATCGTCAACCCGGGCAGCGTCGGTCAGCCGCGCGACAACGACGCCCGGGCCGCCTATGTTCTGCTGGATCTGACCGCAAAGACCTTGGTGCAGCGGCGCGTCTCGTATCCGGTCGAACTCACCCAGAGCCAGATGCGCGCTGCCGGGCTGCCCAAACGGCTGATCGACCGCCTGAGTTTTGGCTGGTGAGAACGCTGCTCAGCCTTCATTCATCCAGCAACGCACGCTTCTCCAACACATCCGGCTCGATTCGATTGTACATCTCAAACCAGTCGGGCAGCTCCTGGGCCCGTTTGGTGGCAGCCTCGCGTTCGGTGCGACGCCGATAGCGCTCCATGCGCGTCAGAATTTCCCGCGCGACAGAGCGTGGGTCGGGAACCCCCTGAAAGATGAAATCCCCCAGCTCAGCAGCGGTCTGGCAGGTGACATTCCCGTAGTTGAAAAACCAGTGCCACGGGGATGGGATCGACATCGAGACGTTCTGAATCCGCCCCAGGTTGGCACTCTTGCGCTCTTCCGAAAATCCCAGCGGCACACGGTCGATATGGGCGATTTCATCGTTGCTGACCTCGTAGGTGTCGTTGCGCCAGTCGGCTATCAGCCAGGCAGCATAGGCCAGCGCAGCCAGGACCAGCAGCACGCCCGACAACGTCAGCGGCCCAGCCCACTGCGACGACCCAGCCCCCGTCAGCAGCCCGGCCCACTGCGGCAAGGAGCTGAACGCACCAAACAGCAGGGGGAAGAATGCGATCCCCATCCCCCCCAGCAAAAGCAGGAAAGGCACCCCCAGCTGCGGCAGCAAAACCATCCAGTGCTTGCGCCAGATGCTGCTGTCGCCCCGGTCGCGACGCATGTGGCGCTGCAGAAAGCGGGCGAGGCGCCGATGCGCTGCCCGCGAGCCGGTCTCCGCTGCGCTGCCCTGATAGACGCGGCTGGGCACATCGACAGCAATTCCCAGCCGCTTTTCGAGCAGACGCTGAATGTTTTGTTTGCTGGCCGCCTCAGTCTGGCGGCGACGTTGCTCGCGCTGCCTGAGGATCTCGGTGCGCAGCTCGCTGAAATTGGCCGCAAAACCGAAGGAGATCTCCCCCTGGGCCGCAGCCGTGGCAATTTTCAACGTGCCGTAGTTGAACAGCTTGCCCAGCCAGGTCGTGCTGAAATCGACATTCTGGATCTGTTCCAAAGGCGCCTGTTTGCGCCACTCGTTGACAAAAAGCAGCTCCTCATGGTGCACCACCCGCAGGTCGGTCACCGTCATCCAGTCGTTGAAGTAGTCCAGCGTCCCCCAGGCGATGGCCAGAATGCCGCCAAGCAGCAGAACCAAAAGCAGGCCGTGC
The DNA here is from genome assembly GCA_026389955.1 of Caldilinea sp. The sequence continues at coordinate 4,553 of JAPLGY010000126.1, forward strand.
AAGTAGTTCGTCAGCGCAGAGGGCAGTTCATCGGCCAACACAAAGAGAACTGCCAGCAAGACAAAGCCAACCACGCCCGGCACCATCTTGACAGCAAAGGCGATCCAGTGCCGACGCACCCGCAAAACGATCTGCTCGCCCGGTTCCAGCCAACGGGGGCGTGGCGCCCGCAGCGTCAGCCAGCGCCTCCGTCTCTGCCCGGGTGGCAGCGAGGTGCCGCCGCGCACCGGAGGCATCCGCTTCGCCAACTGCCGACGCAGATCCGATCTGCGCTGGACACCCGCAAAGGCCTCCAAATCCTGCCAGTACAGCCGCAACCACTCGCTGCCCGGCAGCGCCTCGACCGTCGAATGTTGCGAGATCTGGCCGAGCAACGCCCGCTCGGCAAAGTAGATCGGGCCGTGTGCCAAGGTGCTGGCCTGGCGCTGGCCGTCAGGGGCCAGCGAACGCAGCGCAGCACACCCGCTCACCAACACCCACAAGCTGTCGGCTGCCTCCCCTTGCTGCACAACCAGATGGGTGTTGGGAAAGTAAATGTGGCTGGCAAAACCCGCCAGTGCGCGGCGCTGCGCTCTCTCCAGATCGGCGAAGATCGGTATCTGCTCGAACAACTGCTCGCGACGGGCGATCTCCCCCGCTATCGTCTCCTCGGCTTTCAACCCCAGGATGCCGCTGAAGCGATGGTAGGGCAACCCGTACAGGACGGTCTGCGTGGTGGCCACCGCGTTGTGCACCATCTGCCGTTCGTCGCTCCCCACCCCCGTGAAGTTCGCCGGCCGCTGCGCCGCCCCAAAAACTGCCCCATTCCCCAACAGATGGCGCTCAACGCCGCTCCGATCGGTGAGACAAACCTGCCCCTGATGGATCAAAAAGACCAGATCGCTGCTCTCCCCTTCATGGTAGACCGCTTCGTTGGGCTTCTTGTCCAGTTTGTTCACCGCCTCCGCCAACATGCCACAGGCAATCGTGCGCAACGTCTCGGCAAATGGCAGCTGACGCATGAACGGGAAGGTCGCCAGCCTGTTGGCAATTTTTGTGGCAAAAAGTTTTTCTTTAATTTCTGGAAAATGATAAATCAGCCGACTGAAGGCCTGCAGGTCGATCGAGAGCAGTCTGCAAGGCTCTGCGCAGCGAGCATTGGTGGCGTGACGGATGCCCAGCAAAAATTCCAGATGGCCCAGCAGGCCGGCGGGTTCTGCAGTGCTGGACAGGATGCGCGAGCGGTCTGGTTCGCTGCGATAGAGATCAATCCGACCCTCGACCACAATGTAAACGGCTTTGACCGGCGTGTCCTGGGCGTAGAGTCCTTGGAAAGGGGCAAGCTGGTGCCAGTGCAGCGCACCGACCAACACCGGCATCCACTCGTCTGGCCGGATGCCCTGCAGGAAATTGAGCTGGATCTGGCGCAGTTCGCTGTCTGCGACAAGGACACGGCGTTCGCCCCGGTACAGTTTGTGGTTCACAGCGCATCCTTGACCCGCTCGGCCACTTGACGGTTGAGGCCAGGGACAGCCATCAGTTCCTCCACCGTTGCCCGGCGCACGCGTTCGAGATCGCCGTCAAAATGGGCCAGGATCGCCTTGCGGCGTTTGGGCCCGACCCCGGGGATGTCGTCGAGCCGCGACCGGGTCTGCTCCCGGCTGCGCAAGGTGCGGTGGTAGGCGATCCCATAGCGGTGGGCCTCGTCTCGGATCCGCTGCACCAGGTGGAGTGCCTGGCTGCCCCGTCGCAGCCAGAGCGGGTCTGGCACCTGGGGACGATAGATCTCTTCTTCCCGTTTAGCCAGTCCAACGAGGGGGATCCGTTCGAGCAGGCCCAATTCTTGCAGCACTTCGGCAGCCACCCCCAGCTGCCCTTTGCCGCCGTCGATGACGACCAGGTCCGGGGGCAGGCGCCAGCCTTCCTCCTTGTTCTCCCGAGAGGGGCCTGAGGCGGCAGTAGGTTCGACCAACCGACGAAAGCGACGGTGCAGCATCTCGCGCAGGCTGGCAAAGTCGTCGGGGCTGCCCTGGCTGCCTTTTCCATACAGTTTGAAGCGCTTGTATGCCCCTTTGGCAGGTGCCCCCTTGACAAAGACAACCATCGAGCCGACAGTATGGGTGCCTTGCAGCGTGCTGATGTCGTAGCATTCG
>JAPLGY010000732.1 GCA_026389955.1 Caldilinea sp.
AACTTGTGCAAGTATTTCCCCGTGCGTCGCGGCGTGTTCGCTCGCGTTCGCAACTGGGTCAAGGCGGTCGACGACGTTTCCTTCACCGTCGAACGAGGCGAGACGCTCGGCCTCGTCGGCGAAAGCGGCTGCGGCAAGACCACGCTCGGCCGCGCGCTGCTTCGGCTCACGCCGCTTTCCTCCGGCTCGATCCGCGTCGGTGGCGTCCGCGTCGACGACCTCTCCGAGTCGGACTTCCGGCCGTACCGCCGGCGTCTCCAGATGGTCTTCCAGGATCCGACGTCCACCCTCGACCCGCGCTGGCGCGTGGGCGAAAGCATCGGGGAAGCCCTGGACATCCATGGGCTCGCCGCCTCCGCCGCGGACCGTCGCGACAGGATCGCCCGCCTGCTGGATTCCGTGGGGCTTCCGGCCGATTCGGCGTTGCGGCATCCCCACGAGTTCAGCGGCGGACAGCGCCAACGCATCGGCATCGCACGCGCCTTGGTCGTCCAACCCAAACTGGTGATCGCCGACGAACCGGTCTCCGCCCTGGATGTCTCGATCCAGGCCCAGATCCTCAACCTGCTCAAAGATCTGCAAGAAAGCCAGGAACTGACCTACCTCTTCGTCTCGCACAACATGGCGGTCATCCGCTATATCAGCGACCGCATCGCCGTCATGTACGCCGGCAAGCTGGTCGAACTGGGCCCCAAACAGACGCTGCTGAACCGCCCCCAACACCCCTACACCGAGCTGCTGCTGGCCGCCGTCCCCCGCACCATCGACCGACACCAGCGCACCATCACCGCCGGCGAACCGCCCGACCTGGCCCGCCTCCCCTCCGGCTGTGTCTTCCGCACACGCTGTAAATACGCACAGGCACGCTGTGCCGAGGAAGAGCCACAACTCCAGGAGCTGGACTCCGGCCATTTTGTCAGCTGCCACTTTGCCGCCGACCTCAGCCTGGAAGGCGTGGTGCCCCGTGTCCACTCTTTCGCCGCGTAGACCCGATTCCACCTCGCCGCCCATCTACGCCTATCTTCTGGCCTACGGCCTCTGCCTGCTCCTCTTCGCCGCCGGAGTGGGACTGGCCTTCCTCCTGCGCGATCTCCTGCAGATGGCGATGCTCTTTACCCCCTGGGATCGCTACGTGGTGCACGTGGCCAACCAGGCCAGCGTCGTCCTGCTGGTCGTCCTGCTGGTCGCCCTGCTGGTGCTCTCAGAAGCCTGGCTGCGCAACGGGGTGCGCCGCCGACAGCTGCTGCCCCGCTTCGCCCGCATCCTGGGCACCCTGGCCCTGATCCTGGCCGCAGCCCAGCTGCTGCGGCTGGGGCTGGAGCTGCTGGCCGGCTCCTTGAATCTGTTCAGCCTGCTCGCCCTGGCCGCCGGGCTGCTGCTCTACAGCGGCTCCCGGGCCGCCCAGCCCGGCGCACGAACCTTTTCCACCTACCAGAGCGCGCTGCTGGTCGCAGCTGTCTTGCTGGCCGGCAGCACACTGATCGCACTGCCGATCAAGTCGCCGCTCAATCTGTACGACGAGGGGCTGGCCCTGGTCAACGGGCTGCGCGTGCACAACGGCGACCTGCCCTTGCGCGATTACTGGACCATCTACCCCCCAGGCCAATCCTATGTCCTGGCCACCCTCTTCGGCGTGGCCGGCGAAAACGTGCTGGTCGCACGCAGCTACGATTCCCTGGTCCGCATGGCACTGGCCCTCTCCATCTACGGGATGGCCGGCTTCTTGCTGCACTCCTGGCGCTGGGCGCTGCTCCCCTACCTGGCAGCCGCCACACTGCTGGCCGCTGCCACATTTTACGGCTACGCCATCTTCCCCGCCCTGCTCCTCAGCCTGGCCGCACTGGCTGCCGGGTTGCGCGCGATCCAAAACCACCAGCAGCGCTGGCTCTGGATCGCAGGCAGCCTGACCGGACTCACGGCCCTATTTCGTCTCGACCTGGGCCTGTATGCCGCGGTTGCCCTGGCCATTCTGCTGACCTATCACCAGCTGCTCCACCCCCCCCACTCTCTGCGGGCATGGCTCGCCCCCCTGCTGACCGCCGGCAGCCCCGCTCTCGGGCTTGTGCTCGTTTTCTATGGCTGGCTGGGCAGCAACGCCGGCTTTGCCCCCATGATCGAACAGCTGCTGCTCTTCCCCGCAACCACCTTCCGGGCTGTCCGCCAACTGCCCTACCCGGCCCTGCTCCCCGACTGGACAGCCTGGAGCCTCGGAATAGAGCAGTTCCTTTCTCTTCTGGGCGATTCTCTGCGCTTCTACCTCCCCCTGCTCCTCTATGCCCTGGTCGCCTTGCAGCTGATCTGGGCAGCGCTGCGCAGGCGAGATACCCCCCCCACCCCCGATACCAGCCTGGCCGCAGCCCTCACCGCCCTGGGCGCCGGGCTGTTCGCCCAGGCGCTGAGCCGCTACGACGAAATCCATGTGCTGCCTGCCTCCCTGGTCGCCGTGCTGCTGACCGCCTGGCTGGCCCGCCAGATCCCCGCACGACGCTGGCAGCAACCTTGGCTGGCCGTGCCTGCACTCCTGCTTGTGCTGATCCCAGCCCTGCTCTACTTTGCCTACCCCTATGCCCGCCTGACCCAGCTCGTCCAAAACTACCCGCCGCAAGGCTGCTACTCGTCGCTGCCGCGCGCCGGCTGTGTCGCTACCGTGCCCGGACAAGACGAGGTCGTCCAATTCCTCGAAACACAGAAGCCAGGCCCAATCTATTCCGGGCTGACCCGCCACGACGTGGTCTTGCTCAACGATGTCAGCCTCTATTTTCTGGCCGGCCGGCCGACAGCCACACGCTACCACGAACTCCACCCAGGCGTCACCACCACCCGCCCGGTGCAGGAAGAGATGGTGGCCGAACTGACCAGATACCTCCCCCAATGGCTGCTTCTCGTCGATCTGGCCCCCTCCCGCGAACCCAACGCAAGCCGATTCAGCAGCGGCGTCACCCTGCTGGACGACTATATCCACCGCCACTACCAACGCCAACAGACAGTCGGCCTCTATCAACTGTGGCGCGCTGTCCCATAGACATCCATCCAACTTCAAGGAGAAGCACAACATGCTCAACGTAGCTGTGATCGGCATGGGCAACATCGGCAATACCCATGCACCCGTCTATCAGGCAGACCCGCTGGCCAATCTGGTTGCCGTCTGTGACATCATCCCAGAACGGGCTGACCGGGCCGCCGCACGCTACGGCGTGCGCGCCTACTACAGCGTCGCCGACCTGCTGGCCAACGAAACGCTCGACGCCGTCAGCGTCTGCTCCGCCGGCACCGAAAACGGCGGAGACCACTTCGAACCCACCCTGCAATGCCTGGAAGCCGGTATCCACGTGCTCGGCGAAAAACCGATCTCCAACGAGATCGAAAAAGCCCGCCAGATGGTCGCCAAAGCCGACGCCCAAGGGCTCTACTACGGCATCAACCTCAACCACCGCTTCGTTCCCCCCGCAGCCAAAGCCAAACAGTGGATCGAACAGGGACACCTGGGCGATCTGCTGCTGATCAACATGACCATGTGGATAGGCAACCCCAACGAAAGCTCCCCCTGGTTCCATATACGAGCCCTGCACCCCCATTCGCTCGACATCATGCGCTATTTCTGCGGAGATGTGGAACGAGTCCATGCCTTCTTCAACCGCGCCCCAGGCCGCATCTGCTACTCCAACGTCCAGGTCAACCTGCACTTTGCCAACGGCGTCGTCGGCCACCTCACCGGCAGCTACGATACCAACCCCCGCCACAATCTCGAACGCTGCGAAGTGCTGGGCACCCAAGGACGCTTCGTGCTGGACAACCTCTACGAAGAGCTGACCCTCTACCCGCGCAACTCCGAAGAGCTGACCGTGATCCGCAACAGCATCATGGGAGGGCTGAGCGGCTTCAACGCAACCTTCTCCAACCGCATCCATCGCTGGCTGGAACAGGTCGACGCCCGCGTGCCGCGCGCCGAGCTCGAAGCCTCCGGCCACGAAGGGCTGGCCGTCCAGGAGATCATCGAGGCGGCCATCCGCTCCTTCCAGACCGGACGCGCCGAAGAGGTGCCGGTCGCCTGACCCCATCCAACAGGAAAACCACCCGCTGATGCTCAACATCTGCCCAGGCTGCGGCCTCTATTGTGTCGAAAAATTGATCCAACCCGCCGAATCCGCCGGCTGGGCAGTCGCCGTCTGCCCCCACTGCAACCATGGCCACCCTTTTCGTCAGCTGCCACTCCTGACGCTGGGCGGCGCCAGCGGCACCGGCAAAAGTACGATCGCTGCTGCGCTCGCCGCCCGCCTCGACCAGGTCGTGCTGCTCGACACCGACATCCTCTGGCGCCCCGAGTTCGACCAGCCAGAGACCCAGTACCGCGATTTCTTCGAAACCTGGCTGCGTCTCGCCAAAAATATCGGCCAGGCCGGCCGCCCCGTCCTGTTGGTCGGGGCCGGCGTCGGCGTCCCCCACAACCTCGAACCCTGCCAGGAACGGCGCTACCTGGGCCCGAACCACCCGCTGGCTCTGGTCTGCGACGACAGCAGACTGGCCGAACGGCTGCGCAGCCGCCCAGCCTGGCGCCACAGCGACGACGCGTTCGTCGCCGGCCAACAGGCCTTCAACCGCTGGTTCCAAGAGGCCGCAGCGGTCGAACGGCTCGACACCACACACAACAGCAGCGCAGCCACAGCCAACCAGGTCGTCGACTGGATCGACCGCACCTTGCAGCGCTCCTTCAGACCCGCAACAACGCCTCCCCCCGAGCTGCCCAACTCTCTATGGAGTCCAACCCGATGAATAGCCCCTTGGGGATCGGCGTGATCAGCTTCGCTCATGGCCACGCCCACCTGTACTGCGAACGCCTGGCCACCTTCGACGACGCCCGTCTGGTGGCTTGCTGGGACGACAACACCGACCGCGGAATGCAGGCGGCAGAACGCCACAGCATGCGCTTTGTCCCCCACCTGGAAGACTTGCTCGCCGACCCAGCAGTCGAAGCCGTGATCGTCACCTGCGAAACCTACCGCCACGCCGAACAGGTGCTGGCCGCCGCAGCCGCCGGCAAACAGATTCTCTGCCAGAAACCGATGGCACTCACCCTCTCCGACTGCGACCGCATGGCCGCCGCCGTCGCAGCCGCCGGGGTCAAGTTCATGATGGCCTACCAGATGCGCCACGACCCCTCCAACCAAAAAATCCACGAGCTGGTCACAAACGGCACCTTGGGCCGCATCAGCCTGGTGCGCCGCCGCCACTGCATCCCGGTGCTCTTCAACCAGGACTTCATCGCCGGCCCGACCCGCTGGCACCTCGACCCCCTGCAAAACCTGGGCATGTTCATGGACGATGCCAGCCATGCCACAGACTTCCTGCACTGGCTGCTCGGCCCGCCGACCAGCGTCATGGCCGAAATCGACAATACCCTCACCACAATCGCCCCCGACGACACCGGGGTCGCCATCTACCGCTATGCCAGCGGCACCATGGCG
>JAPLGY010000500.1 GCA_026389955.1 Caldilinea sp.
GGGGAGAGGTTTGGCCAGGTCCAAGAGAACGGTGACACTGCCCTGAGCCCTGCCAGGTAGTTGCGTTCGCCGCACCGGCGTGTGATCTGGCAAACTATTGCCTATGACGGCGGTGGAAAGCTGGATAAGCTTACTCTGTACCGGTTCGGTACAGGCACAATTTGGATGCTGAGAAAACAATACTGTTGGGCCAATTGTGAGATGGCAGGGCGTTGAAGCCGTGTCGTCAGATTTATGGAGGTTCAAACAGTGAACTATCAAGACTACATCACGATTGAACCAGATAAGCGTGGTGGCAAGCCATGCATTCGCGGGATGCGGATTACCGTGTATGATGTGCTGGACTCTTTGGCCTCTGACATGACAGAAGCGGAAATCCTAGAGGACTTTCCCGATCTCACCCATGAGGATATCCGAGCCTGCCTGGCTTTTGCTGCCGATCGCGAGCGCAAGCTGTTAATGGTTGTAGCTTGAAACTGTTATTCGACCAGAATCTGTCGCATCGGCTCGTGCGGACATTGGCTGACGTGTATCCAGGCTGTCAACATGTACGCAACGTGGGCCTGAGAGATGCTTCCGACACGCAAGTGTGGAACGATGCTCGAAGTAACGGCTACACGATCTTGTCCAAAGATTCTGACTTCTATCAGCGGAGTCTGGCGATTGATTTTCCGCCAAAGGTGATTTGGGTGAGGTTGGGGAATTGTACGACTACGGCAATCGAAGAGCTTCTGCGCAAGCATACGGTGACTGTAGAGCAGTTCAGGCGGATGCCAAAGCGACCTTCCTTGTCTTGCCCTAACTGAGGGATGGATATGGTCTTGGTTCCACTGACAGCGGTGGACCGGTCGACACGTTCCCTGCTGTTGGTGGTCGCCGCCCAGCCGACGCATGGCAGGACCTGGCTCAAGCCGCAGCTCAGTCACTCACAGAGAGTGGAGGCAGACCAGAAACCGAGTTTCTCGGGGCTTGCTGCAAAGCGGAAGACGGCACCGCCTGTCAGCGTCGAGGAAGATGCAGGTTGACCCGGCCCAGCCGCTGTACAGCCAGCAAGGCGCTGGCCAGGATCAAGGCCCCCCCGGCAAATTGAAGGGCTGTCAAACGCTCGTGCAGGAACAGAATCGACCAGATCACGGTGAGCAGCGTCTCCAAGGGGCCCAGCAGCGCAATCTGGGCCCCCCCGATGGTCCCGATCGCGGCAAAGTAGGTCAGGCGGGCAAGATAGGTGCAGGCGATGGCCAGGGTGAAGACCACCCACCACCCCCCAGGAGTGGGGGCGGTCCAGGGAACACCGCTCAGCCCCCACCAGAGCATCACAACGCCCGCCATCGTTGCGGTCACATAAAACGCCACCGTACGTGAGTTGTAGCTGACCAGCAGCCACTGGGTCAGGGCGACCTGAAGCGAGAAGAGAAAGGTTGCCACCGTGGCCAGGCCCACACCGGTCCAGTTCACCTGCCCACCGGGCCCGACCAAGAGATACACGCCCGCCAGAGCCAGCCCCAGACGAACCAGATGGCGCCGGGTCAGCCGTTCTCCGCGCAGGGCCAGCAGGCTGAGCACGATAGGCGGGCTCAACGACAGGATCATCGAGGCCAGCGAGGCTTCCAGCTGGCCCAGCGCCCCAAAAAAGAGCATCATTCCCAGGGCATTGACCCCCCCAACCAACATTGCGGCCGCCGCCCCACGCAGCGGCAGCCGCAGCTGCTGACGGTCGGTGATCGCCAGGGTCAACCCAAAGATCGGAACACTGATCCAGAGGCGGACGAACGGACCCCAATCTGTGTCAACGACATTCTTCTTCCCTGCCTTTACGGGTTGGACAGCGTCTGGCTGGACCCGATACTGTCCTACTGGCCATGTGCGCCAGCAGCCAGTTCAGCGCCCAACTCGGCAACCCGGGCCAGCCCCTCCTCGCCGACAGCCGCCTTGACCAGCGCCGACCCGACAATCACACCGTCGGCAATCCGGGCAACGGCAGACGCCTGTTCGCCGGTGGCAATGCCAAACCCGACCGCCAGCGGCAGCTGCGTGTGGCGGCGCACCCGCGCGACAAATTCAGCCAGGTCAGGGGGCAGCTCGGCGCGCGCGCCCGTGATGCCGGTCACACTGACCAGGTAGATGAACCCGGTGCAGTGGGCGGCCACAAACTGGATGCGCTCCGGGGTGCTGGTCGGCGCCAGCAGATAGATCGTCGCCAGGCCAGCGGCACGGCAGGCGGCCTCCAGATCTTCCGCTTCCTCCGGAGGCAGGTCGGGCACAATCAGCCCGTCGATCCCAGCCGCCACGGCATCTTCGACAAAACGCTGCACCCCGTAGGCAAACAGCGGGTTGTAATAGGTCATGGCACAAAAAGGCTGTGTCATCCCAGCCGTGCGCAGCTCGCGCACCATGGCCAGACAGTCGACCACCGTCGTGCCCCGCATCAACGCCTCGTAGGTGGCAGTCTGGATCGTCGGCCCGTCGGCCAGCGGGTCGCTGTGCGGGATCCCGATCTCAAAGAGATCGGCGCCAGCTTTTCCCAACACCTGGAGAATCTCCAACGTCTGGGGACGGTCGGGATAGCCCATGGCGTGATAGGGCATAAACGCCGCCCGGTGTTCGGCGCGCGACCGGGCAAACACAGCTTGAATCCGTTCGACCCCGGTCATAGGTTGCCCAGCTCCTTCATAATCGTGCCCAGGTCTTTGTCCCCGCGGCCGCTGAGGTTGATCAAAATGATTTCGTCCTTGCTCATCTGGGGAGCCAACCGCACGAGATGGGCGACAGCATGGGCGCTCTCCAGCGCAGGGATGATCCCTTCGAGCCGGCTGAGCAGTTTGACCCCCTCTAAGGCCTCGTCGTCGGTGGCATAGGTGTACTCGGTGCGGCCTTGGTCGCGCAGCCAGGCATGCTCTGGCCCCACACTGGCATAGTCGAGCCCGGCGCTGATGCTGTGGGTCAGCGCGATCTGACCGTCGGCGTCCTGCATGACATAGCTTTTGGTGC
>JAPLGY010000258.1 GCA_026389955.1 Caldilinea sp.
TGCTGGTAGTCGTCACCGTACTTCTGCCATCTGTGATTGTCACACCGATTGCCGGGATATTGAACTGATCATAGGCGATGCCAGCGACTATCCCGCCGCCAACACGCCCTCTGTCGTCGACAGTCAGCCTTTCGACATGCTGATTTTTGCCCCAACCGCCGGCGGTAGCCAGAATGCCCACTTTGACCACCTGTCCGCCATAGTCAGCCAGACTCTGGGTGTAAGTGACAGCGGTCATGCCGGCAATGGGGGGAGGGGTTTTATGCCGCATAGGGTTCCCCACATTGATCCAGCTTGTTTCGCTGCTGCAGTCCATCTGGGTGCAGACCTGAAGCTGTAAAGTATCATTGATATTGCCCGAGGCATTGTGGTTGAGCATCAGGTTAATATTCGGTGCGAACTTGGTGGTGAAGTCAAACTCACGGAACATGCGCGCCTGGCTTCCTGCTTGTGTTCCCTCCGTTGGGCTGGAGTTGAAATAGACGGTACCGCGCCAGAACCGCCACCTGCCATTCGAAGTCTGGCCGTTGATCGTCCAGTTGTTGCCGGGAGACGCGCTGGTGGCGAACTCATCGGCAAAGAAATCAACGGGTGGAAGATTTGTGTGCAGGGCGAAGTTTTGTTCGTTGGTAGCGCCTGTCAGCGCAGTTACAGTGCTTGCAGAGATATATTCAGAGGACCAAGGAATGACCGTCAACCTGTAGTTCATCTGATAGAGTGTCGAGCTAATTCCGCTGCCAGACGATTGCACGCGGCCGGTGAGTGCAGCGGTCTGCAGCGGTGTCAGTTGCGCGTCGACCACCGTAGTGGCCCCTGCACCAGCGGCAATATCAGGAAGTTTGGCGATCAAGTAAGGCCAGGCAGTGACGCTCAACGTATAGACTCCAGGTGCGACCTGCAGACTATACTTGCCAGTGGCGTCGGTCGTGGCGGTGACGTTGCTGTCGGCGAGCATGACGACCGCATCTGCAACCGGGGCGCCGCCAACCGCAGTGACCGTACCCTGGACGGTAGCCAGAGGCAGGAGGATGCTTGTCACCGTGTATCTCAGGGATGCATCTACAGCATGAAGCAGAAGTCTCTGTTTGTGATCTTCTGGCTTGACAGCGGTCATCCACGCAGCGCCATCCCCAAGGCGAAATGCGTCGTCGCCGCGGTGCAGATGGTGTGCGTTGGTCAGCAAAGTTGCGGGAGCCAGAATTTCTCCTTGAGCGTTGATACGTATACCGTAGACACCTTGAAATTGTGTCCCCTCATACTGTTCCCACAACACGATGTAGTGATCGTTCCCGATCCCTACCAGTTTGGGACGTTCGGCGTGCAAATTGGAGGCAGCACTGTAGTTCGTCAACCAACGCAGTTTATTCATTCGCTCGGTCGTTCCAACAGTCACCGTCAGGCTATCCTGCAGACTGGGATCCAGCGAGTAATTGTTCCTGTTGACGCGCACAATCGCCAGGTTGCGTGGCCCAAGGACATTGCCAGAACCTGACGTAGTCGGAGTCGATTCGCTCACAAAGAGTGCCAGATAGCCATAGGTCGGGTCTTGCTCAATCAGTGCCAAATTGCCGAGGCGCGTATACGTGTTGTTGTCGCCAATTCTTCCTTTGATGTGGAACATTGTGTAGGATCTGTGATCAGGTGAGCCCAGTACCAAAGAACGTGGATATGCGTCCCCTAATTGGTATTCAAAAATCTTTGTCTCGTCGACGAACAGCCGCTGGTCAAAGGAGTGGCTGACCCAGATCGAGGAGTTGCGTATGACAGCTCCCGTGGTGGCATTTAGCCGTGTCGAGAGTACCTTCTGGTGGCGTGTCCCACCGATACTGTAGTCAGGAACAGTCATGATCGCATGGACCAGCGCGACTTCATTGCCGGCGACCGCCAGCCGTGCACTCCCTGCCTTCATCGGGTTGATCACCTGCTCTGGGTTGTTCGCGCCTGCAAATTCTTTGCGTGCAATGTCCAGGTCGGTGTTGAACAGCACTTCCCCAGCCGAGTTGATTTTGACAACACGTACAATGTTGCTGCGATATTGACCGGGAGGTGGATTGCCTGGGGGCGTCGGAGAGATGTTTTGGTCGATAAACGTCTCCTCGTTCACAGCTGTCGCGTAGTAGCGGTTTCCAGAGGTGTCGACAGCCAGTCCCATGATGCGTTCCAACATTGGGAGGTTTGGCAGCATCTGTGTGATCGTATAACTGTCGCCGCTGGGCTCAAGCTGGAAGAGAACGCTGTTGGTTGAGGGATGGTAGTTCTGTGCCAAAACTGTCAGAGAATTTCCAGTTGGAACGACAACAATCTCCGGTTTTTTGCCATAATTGCTGTTGTGGCTTCCGGGATAGACCAGGTCCGATGCATTGGCGTCAAAAAAATTCAAGATCGTCTTGGTCGATGTAGACGCAGCTGACGCAGTTGTGACGATAGGATCGTCTATCTGGAGGGGAAGTGAGTCAACCCACTTTGCAAGAGGCTGCATGGAGGGGGACACGTTCGCTGCTTCTACGCGCAGTGACCACAGGAAGCCTGCGCTGGACAGACATAAAAGTATACAGGTGCCGATCAGCACTACAAGGCGACAAAGATAGTTCATTGTTCCCAGTCTCCTGTTGAAGAATTACAGCAATACTACTGTGATTGCTAGTTCGCGTTTGACCAGAGCGACGATTGATGCGTGAACGTTAAAAAAACTGAATGCCTACGTGTATGAAGGCGTCCCACAGCCATTTTTTCGAGTTGGCTGTTGACCGTCTCGATGGTGCGGCGATGGTACGGAGATCGAACTCAGCCCAGCCAGTCGAGGGCTGCCTGTTGGACCGTACCTGTGCAACAGGACAGACGCCCGATTCAGTCAGAATCGCAGCCGCATCAAAGCGCGCTGATGCAGGCCTTGTTCCCCAACAGCGCAGTTCCTGCAGGCAAAGCCTCCGCCAACTCATGAACGGGGGTCAGATCGTACAACGAAGCTGGCAAAAGTGTGAGGTGCACCGGTTCACCAGCCAACGTACAGACCCGATGCAAGCGCCAACCAAAGAGCTTCTTCTCCGTGGCAGCACAGTCACTGCATACAGACGTGCCCACGCACCTTGCGGCAACTCCGGCCACTGCACGCCGACAGCCAGGAACAAGCAGCGAGTCAATCACACGCGTTTCCCCCGTAGGGAAGAATTCACACAACTTTTTGGCTATCTTGGCTATCAGCAGCAGTCAGTCCCCAAAGGTACGTGGGAACCGATTGAAGCAGGAGATACTCGACTGGGAACCGCCCTCCCACAAAGGGCGCGTGCAGGATGATTTGGAAGGTATTTGGCCCCAACCACGGCGACGGTCAATGCCTCAGCCTTGTTCGTCTGGGCAAACAAATGACTTCTATGTTTCAGCGCTGTCATTCGATCATCGATCACGCCAAATGCAGTTCAAATGCAGTTATCGTCTCAGTGGCGTTCATGCCTCTCTTCTTTGGACGTTTTTTGACAACCCGATCCTTTCTTAAGAGGCCATGGACGCCGAATTCATTGTTGTTTCACTCGCAATCCAGGTAGTGATATATTTTTGCTTGTCTACAAATTGTTTTTGATACTTTTATTTTACTCAGCAATCGTCGCTACATTTTTTATCATTCATGTTTTCATTCGATATCCCTTGGGACAGTCTCCCAATTTCCATTCTCTCCACTCGATCCGCTATACTTGTAAGCAGGGTTGAGTTTTAGCGCATCCGTGTGCCACACCGGAACCCCGGGTGGCGCTTTTTGATTGGAAAGACCAAACACTGCTCTTGTTGTGATGAAAGGGTACGCCGAATGTCTGCGATTGCTGCCAAACAGCCGGTCAAAAAGTGTGTGCTCGCCTATTCGGGCGGGCTGGACACGAGCATCATCGTGCCGTGGCTGAAGAACACCTACAAATGTGAGGTGATCTGCTTTTGTGCCAACCTAGGGCAGGCCGACGAGCTCGTTGGATTGGAGGAAAAGGCACTGGCCTCTGGCGCCAGCAAGGTCTACATCGAGGATCTGCGGCTGGAATTTCTCACCGACTATGTCTTTCCCACTCTGCAGGCTGGGGCCATCTACGAACGCGAATATCTGCTGGGGACTTCTTTTGCACGCCCGCTGATTGCCCGGCGGATGGTTGAGATTGCCGAGTTGGAAGGTGCGGACGCTGTCGCCCACGGCGCGACCGGCAAGGGCAACGACCAGGTTCGCTTCGAGCTGACCGTCATGGCGCTCAACCCACGGCTGCGCATCATTGCGCCGTGGCGCGAATGGACCATTCGTGGCCGGCGCGATGCCTTGGACTATGCTGCGGAGCACAATGTGCCGGTCAAGGCGACGATGGAACGGATCTACAGCCAGGACAAGAATCTCTGGCATCTGAGCAACGAAGGGGGTCCGCTCGAAGATCCCTGGAACGAGCCGCCCAAAGATATGTTTGAGTGGACCACCGACCCGCTCGACGCCCCCGACCAGCCCGAGTACGTCGAGATCTATTTCCGCAGAGGCATTCCCGAGCGGGTCAACGGGGTGGCCCACGGGCCGGTCGGCATCGTGCAGGCGCTCAACGAGATCGGTGCCCGCCACGGGATTGGCCGGGTCGATATTGTCGAAAATCGGCTGGTCGGCATGAAGAGCCGTGGCGTCTACGAAACCCCTGGGGGCACGCTTCTCTACAAAGGGCACGCTGCACTGGAGCAGATCTGTCTGGACAAAGCCACCATGCACTACAAACAGACGGTCAGCCTCCAATTTGCCGATTTGGTCTACAACGGACAATGGTTTACGCCGCTGCGCGAGGCGTTGACCCAGTTTGTCAACCACACCGAGCAGAACGTCACGGGCACGGTGCGGCTCAAGCTCTACAAAGGCAGTGTCATCCTGGCTGGCCGCAAGAGCCCGTTCAGCCTCTACCGTGAGGACTACGTCACCTTTGACCAGGACGACGTCTACAACCAGGCGGACGCCGAAGGCTTCATCAAGCTTTTCGGGCTGCCCCTCAAAGTGGAGGCAATGCTGCGCGTGCAGGGGCGCGGGGTGTCGGCATACGACGAGGTCGACTACGAAGATTTCAAGCGTGACTGAGGAGGGCTCCGATGGACTTCATCGTCAAGGGGTTTGATGTCGGTGCTGTGGCTGCCGGCATCAAAAAGAAGCCGGGGGTCCCCGATCTGGCGTTGGTGGCCAGCCGCGTGCCCTGTCGGGCGGCTGCGCTGTTCACCAGCAACCTTTTTCCGGCCGCCCCGGTGGTCTACGATCGCCAGCTGCTTGCGTTCAACGCCGAGAGTGTCCATGCGGTGCTGGTCAACGCTGGCTGTGCCAATGCCTGCACCGGGCCAGAGGGGGGGGCCAACGCCCGCCTTGCCGCCGAGCAGACGGCGCTCAGCCTGGGGGCGCACGAGCATTCGGTGTTGGTAATGAGCACAGGGGTGATCGGCGTACAGCTGCCGATGGACAAGCTGTTGGCTGGGATCCCGCAGGTGGTCCAGGCGTTGGCACCAGACGGCTGGCCCGCCGCTGCTGCTGCCATCATGACCACCGACACACGTTCCAAGCTGGCGACCCGCACCGTCCAGCTCGGCGACCAGACGGCCACGATCACGGGCATCGTCAAGGGGGCCGGCATGATCCACCCTCGTCTGGCCACCATGCTTGCGGTGGTCGCGACCGACGCCTGGATCGCCCAGCCCCTTCTGCAGCAGGCGCTCAACGAGGCGACGGATGCCAGCTTCAACCGGGTCAGCATCGACGGCGACACCAGCACCAATGACACGGTGATCCTGCTGGCCAACGCGCTGGCTGGCAACGCAGAGATTGTTGAGGCTGCCAGCGACGCCTACGCCGCATTTGCCGCTGCCCTGACCAGCTTGTGTGTCGAGCTGGCGCAGGCGCTGGTGCGGGACGGCGAAGGGGTGACCCGTTTCGTCACCGTACGGGTCAACGGTGCCGGCAGCGTTGCCGAGGCCCACCAGGCGGCCAACACGATCGCCACCAGCCCGCTGGTCAAGACCGCCTTCTTTGGCGGCGACGCCAACTGGGGGCGTATCTTGGCTGCGGTCGGCCGGGCCGGCATCACGGTCTCCCCAGAGCGCTGCGATCTCTTTATCGACGGCGGCGCCCCCGCCCGGTCAGGAGAACTCCAGCTGGTCGCTGGGGGCGTCCCACTCCCCTACAGCGAAACAGCCGCCAGCGCGATCTTTGCCCAGCCCGAGATCGATGTCCGGGTGGAGCTCGGCCTGGGCAGCGGCACCGCAACTGTCTGGACCTCCGACCTGAGCTACGAATACGTCCGCATCAACGGCGACTACCGCACCTAACGACAGTGACATGCTGCGTTGTGGCTTCTGCGCCACAACGCAGCCAATGGGGGGATTGTGTCTCTCATATGGCTGAAACTCTGCGCATCTTTGTCAGCACGACCCGGGACCTGGACAACCAGCGTGCGGTGATCGCCAAAGCGATCGCTGCATTGCCTGTACAGGCCTCTATCGAAATTCGCCGCACCCCTGCCCTGCTGCCAACCCAGGAAGAGATCCTCGAACGGGTCGCCCACTGTGACCGGGTGTACTTTCTGCTTGGCAGCGACATCACAGCGCCCGCTGGCCTGGAATGGGCGATCGCCTGGCGTCTGGAACGTTCGGTGTTGCCGTTGCGTCAAAGCCTGCACCCCACCCCAGCCGTGCAAGAATTTCAGCGGCTGGCGCCCGTCCCTTGGATCGATTTTCGGAACGCCACCGAGCTGGCCCGGGTCATCTCGCTCGATGTTGCCCGGCTGCTCAAACACCCAGCCAACCGCTATGGGCTGCTGGTGGCTGAACTGGAACGGCTGGAAGTTTACATTCGGCGTCTCGACCGGTTGCGGGTGAGGCTGGACACAGAGGCAACCGGCGCCGAAGGTGGTGGGATTTTGATCGACAGCCGACCTTCCCCAACCGAGGAGAGCCAAAATGACTTTTAAAGAACGAGTCTTCAAAACAGTGGCAGAGTGGGTAGTTGAACGGCCTGGACGGTCCAAAAACTACGACGAGTGGAAGCAGCAGCTGAGGGTCAGCGGTGCAGCGATCGAAGCCCGGGCGGCCCAAAGCAACTCCCCCGACCGGGCCCGCTCTGTGTTGCGCCATCTCACCGGCATCGAACGGTGGGGACAGCGCCGCCTGCAGATCCTGCTGGGGGCAGCGCCGATCCAGGACGACTACGACGGCTATCAGCCCAACGCCGACCTGGATCTGGCTGGGCAGCTCGCCGCATTTGCACAGACACGGGCCGCCACCTTGAAGCTGGTCGACCAGCTGAAGGAGGCTGGGGTCTCCGACACCCAGAAAGCCGATCACAACGACTACGGCCAGCTGAGCGCGCGCGGGTGGTTGCGCTACCTCGACCTGCATGCCAGCCTGGAGAGCAAACAAATCCGCTGAACGCAAACACGCTTTGTACAGCAAGACCTTGGTTTGTACGCGTGCTATAATCGCAGGTATGAGGGAGAACGGACCATTTTCAGGGCGTGTGGGTTTCTGGGCTGTCCTGCTGGTCGGCATCTTTGGCTGGGCGCCGGCACTGTATCCCGGCTACTGGCAGGGGTGGCAGGGCTTTGTCCCAGTCTACCAGCTCACCGCAGCCGATGTCGCTGCGGCCGATCTCTGGCGTGGCACCGGCCCGTTGCTGCTGGCTCAGCCCCTTCTTCAGTTGGGGTTGGACCCGGTCCAAGCGACCCGGACGCTCTTTGTGCTGGCTTTGATTTTGGGCGGCAGCAGCGTCTATGCATGGCTGGGGGGGCGGCTGGGGGATCGAGGGGCTGGGCTGGCTGGGGTCGGCTACATGCTGTTGCCCCTCGTCCTCCGAACGGCGTTCTCCGGCTGGTGCGGCGGTGGCGGTGCTCGGCCTGGTGTGGATGTGGCACACGCAGGCTGGGCTGGCTGCCGCCACGACGGTCTGGCTGGCCTGCTACACGCTTTTCGTCGAGCGCGACCGCAGCCAGCTGTGGATTGTCCTCGCCGGCGGGGCGGCCGGATTGGCTGCACTCCTGCCGCTGGGGGGGAACTCCTCCCCTCCGCCTGTCCCTTTTTTTGACCACTTTGCAGAGTTTTACATCCTGCTCGACCTGGCCGCCGGCTGGTTGGGGGGGCCACCCTCGCGCCAGCCCTACCAGCTAGGAGGGGTTCTGGTGCTGACTGCGCTGGGGGTGGGGTGGGGGCTGTCTGTCAAAAAACTGCCCGCCGCTCTGAGCCGTCTGCTCTGGTTCAGCCTGGGCAGCCTGCTGGTCGCCCTGCTGCTGGCCCTCCCGATCAGCGCGCCGCTCTGGCAGCTGCTGGCCGCCGACCTGCTTTTCACCTATCCTTGGCAGCTGCTCCTGGCTGCCGCCCCTTTTTTGGCTGCGCTGCTGGGCGCGCTGCCCGCCCTGTTCCCTGAATTGGAAACAGCCGCGCACTGGGTGGCGCTGCTGGTGCTGGTCGTGCTGGGCAGCCTCGGCGCGCTGCAGCCAGACTACACCCAGGTGCAGCCTGCTGCCCGCCCGGTGGCCCTCTTCGGAGAGCGCCAGATCCTGGTGATCCACGCCCGGTTGACCGAACAGCCTTCGCCCCCTTCTGCCCTATTGGAGGTGACCTGGCAGCCGCTGCGGACCCTGCCGGTCGACTACAACATTTTTTTTCAGGCGCTGACCGCAGATGGACAGAAGGTAGCCCAGCTGGACATGCAGCCTCTGGGCGAGGCCCAGCCTGCAACCCAGTGGCGTCCTGGCCAGATTTTGCAAAACACCTACTCGCTCGACCTGAGCGCTGCCCCGCCGGGTGTGCCGCTGACCTATCTCTATGGCTACTACGACTGGCGAGACGGCACGCGGCTGTCACTCGTCGGCAGCAACGATGACAAACTGGTGCTGAATGGCCGCTGAAGGCACGGCACCCGCCCCACACGGGTCCCTCCCGTCTCTCTGGCAGGACCGCTTTTTCTGGCTGGCCTTGGGGCTGACCAGTTTTGCTGTCGCTCCCTTTCTGTTGCCGGGGTACTTTTGGGGTGCCAACGACGCGCGCCACCATGTCTACTTTCTCTTCGAGTACAACCGCCTGGTCCAGGATGGCATCTGGTGGCCGCGCTGGAGCCCGGACTTTGCCTTTGGCTACGGCTATCCGTTTTTCAACATCTATGGCCCGTTCAGCCATTTCCTGGCCCAGCTCTTTCATACGTTCCTCGGTTTTGAGTTCACTGCGGCGATCGAAGCGGTGTTCGTGGCCAGCATTCTCGCCAGCGCAGCCGCGATGTATCTCTGCGTGCGCAGCTGGCTGGGGCGTCCTGCCGCCTTGATCGCTGCGGTGGCCTACACCTACGCGCCCTACCATCTGCTCAACCTCTATGTGCGCGCCAACCTGGCTGAAAGTGTGGCCTTTGTCTGGCTGCCGCTTTGTTTGTGGACTGCCCGCCAGGCGGTGCTCCGCCCTTCCTGGCGCTGGGTGGCTGGGCTGGCGGCCAGCTATGCCGGGCTGATGGTCACAAGCAACCTGGTGGTCGTCCTCTTCACCCCTCTGCTGGCCGGCTACGTCGGGCTTTTGTGGATTCTGTACGTGCGTCTTCCGGCCGCACCCACCGATCGGCTGCGCCAGCTGGGCCGGGTCGCAGCCCCGCTGCTGGGAGGCGCCGCAGGGTTGGGGCTGAGCGCTGCGTTCTGGCTGCCCGCCTTCACCGAGCGCCAGTTTGTGCGCGTTGACCAGTGGTTTGACGGCCGCTACGCCTACCGTGGACACTTTGTCGAATGGAGCCAGTATTTTCGACCTGGATGGGGCTTTGGGGCCAGCCTCCCCGGCCCGAACGACCCCATCAGCTTTCAGATCGGCGCTGCTCTGGCTCTCTTTGCCCTGCTCGGCATGCTGCTCGCCTGGCCCCTGCTCGGCCGGCAGCGCTGGGAGGCCGCTTTCTGGCTGGCAGGTGGGTTGACTGCGCTGCTGGTCGCCAGCGTCACAGCAGCTGCGCTGTGGGAGCTGCCGCTCCTGGGTCCCTTGCTGCAGGCAGCCCAGTTCCCCTGGCGCTGGCTGGCAATCACGGCGCTTTGTGCCAGCCTGCTGGCTGCGCTGCTCGGCCACCCGCAGCTTCTCTCCGAACCACAACGCCTCCCCCTCCTCTTGTTGAGCCTGCTGCTGCTGCTGGCCAGCTACCCCTACCTGCGCGTGGAAATTCGGGAGCCTGCCGAAGGGCCTGTCAGCCTGGCCGCGCTGATGCGCTTTCAACAATCCGCCGACGAACTGACCGGCAGCACCGCCTGGGTCCAACAAATTCCGACCTGGAGCCCGATGGCCGACTACTACATCCAGCAGGAACAGGCCGGCCAGCCAGTTCAGCCGGTCACCACCAAGCTGGATTATGCGATTTTCGACTACGAAACATTTGGTGCCAACTCGGTCATGCACAGTACAATTAGTGAAGAAATTTTTTACTTCAACGGCCGACAGACAGCGCAGACACTCATCTTCAACCATTTTTATTATCCAGGCTGGAACGCCTATCTGCTCGACGGAGAGCATGGCCAACGGCGCCAACAGATCCCTGTGATCCCAGAAGCGACGGGCACGCTGGGCAGGATGACGGTTCAGGTGCCGCCGGGCAGCGGCTATCTGCTGCTTGTCTTCGAAGACACGCCGGTGCGCACGCTGGGCGGGATTCTTTCGCTGACAACGGCGGGGCTGCTGCTGCTGAGCGGGGTATGGCACAACAGAGAACGCTGGCCCTTTGGCATCAAAAGGAAGCCGGATGGGCGGACTGCAGACGCTTTTTGACAACAACCGGGCCTGGGTCGCCCAGGTCATCGCCGAAGATGCACATTTTTTTACCCGGCTGTCGGAACAGCAGCTTCCCGAGTACCTCTGGATCGGCTGTTCCGACAGCCGGGTGCCAGCCAATCAGATCACCGGCCTGCTGCCCGGCGAAGTCTTTGTCCACCGCAACGTGGCCAACGTGGTCGTCCACACCGATCTCAACTGCCTGTCGGTGCTGCAGTATGCGGTCGATGTGCTGCAGGTGCAGCACGTGATCGTCTGTGGCCATTA
>JAPLGY010000479.1 GCA_026389955.1 Caldilinea sp.
GGCAGGTCCCAGCCTGGCGCTGGCTGTGATCATGCTCTACGGGGTCTGGACTTTTTTTGGGTTCAACACGGTCGTCTTTCTGGCTGGCCTCAGCAACATCCCTCGCGAACTGTACGAGGCCGCCGCCATCGACGGCGCCGGGCGCTGGCCACAATTCCGCTACATCACGCTCCCCCTCCTCTCGCCGACCCTCTATTTTTTGACACTCTACTCGGTGATCGGCACCTTCAAAGCGTTCAACCACATCTACGTGTTGCGCACCGGGGCCGCACTGGGCACGACCGACACCGCCAGCGTTGTGATCTTTCAGGCGTTCCAGCGCGATACCCGCTACGGATATGCCTCTGCCCTGGCCATCTTGCTGTTGCTGGCGATCCTGCTGCTGACCGTTGTCAACAACCGGATCGCCGCCCAACGGGTGCACTATGGCTGATAGCCCCCCCGGCCCCTCCACCCGACCACACCGACAGGGACGCCCCCCAATGTTGCGTCTGGCTGGCACCTATACGGTGCTGACACTGGGCGCTGTCGTGGCCATCCTGCCTTTTCTGTACACAATCAGCGTCTCCCTGATGAATCTGACCGAAGCCAACGGCGGGGCCTGGCTGCCCCGCACCCCCCAATGGAACAACTATCTGGATGCCTGGAACCAGGGCAATTTCTCGAATTACTTCTGGAACAGCGTGCGCATCGCCGCAATCACCGTGGCAGGGGAACTGCTCTTTTGTACCTTGGCAGCCTACGCCTTTGCCCGCATGGAATTTTGGGGCAAAAACCTGCTTTTCAGCCTGCTGCTGGCAACGTTGATGTTGCCTGAAGCGATCACCTGGGTCCCCAATTTCATCACCGTCTCCTGGCTGGGGCGGGTTGGACCTGTCCCGTGGATCAACAACTGGCCAGCGCTGACCGTGCCCTTCATGGCCAGCGCCTTCAGCATCTTTCTGCTCCGCCAGTTTTTCCTGCAGGTGCCCAACGACCTGTGGGATTCTGCCCAGATCGACGGGGCCAGCCACCTGCGCTATCTGCTGCAGATCGTCGTGCCCCTTTCCAAGGCAGCCTTGATGACACTGGTGCTCTTCGGCTTCATCGGCTCCTGGAATGCACTGGCCTGGCCGATTCTGGTCACCACCACGCCAGAATGGCGGCCGATCACCTACGGCTTTTTTGCGTTCGCCGACGAGGCCGGTGCCCAGTTTCATCTGCAAATGGCGGGCTCGGTGCTCACCATGGCACCGGTGGTTCTGCTCTACTTTTTTACACAGCAAACCTTCATCGAAGGCATTGCAACGTCAGGGCTCAAAGGGTGACTGACAGCTGCTCGGGTTCTCCGGTCGGCTGTTGACTCAATATTTGTAACATGCCTTTTTTGTACACAAGGAGACAAACATGCGTACACCGTTGTGGCTGACCCCCCTGCTGCTGAGCGCAGCGCTGGCAGTGTCAGCCTGCACTGCTGTGCCGACAGCACCGGCAGCCGAAGCACCGGCAGCCGAAGGGGCCTACGCCGGCGTCGACCCGTCTGGCCAGACAGTCGTCTGGTGGCACCAACACTCTGGCTCGCGCGAGGAAGGGCTCTTGGAGCTGATCGCCGAGTTCAACGCGACCAACGAGTATGAAATCACCGTAGAAGCCCAAAACCAGGGCGGCTACGACGAAATCCGGGACAAGGTCAATTCCAGCATCGCTGCCGGCGAGCTGCCAGCTGCCCTGCTCGTCGGCTACCAGAACGACCAGTCCTTCTACCAGCTCAACGACACCCTGGTCGACCTCAACCTGCTGATGAACGACCCGGCCTGGGGCATGAGCGCCGAGGAGATCGCCGACTTCTACCCGGCGTTCCTCGAACAGAGCGTCAACCCGCTCTTCGACGGACAACGGCTGGGCTTTCCCCCCAATCGCTCGATGGAGGTGATCTTCTACAACCAGAGCTGGCTCGAAGAGCTGGGCTTCTCGGGCCCACCGACCACGCCCGCTGAATTCCAAGAGATGGCCTGCGCCGGCGCAGCCGCCAATGGCGATGGGACCGGCGGCTATATCCTGCGCGACGACGCATCGGCGGTCGCCTCCTGGACCTTCGCCTTCGGCGGCGATGTGCTGACCGAAGAAGGCACCCGCTATCTCTACAACAGCCCCGCTACGGTCGAAGCCATGACGTTCCTCAAGGGGCTCTACGACGCAGGTTGCGCCTACTTCTTCACCGAAGGCTACCCCAACCCGCAGTTCGCCGCCCGCAAGGCGCTCTTCGCCCAGGGCTCCACCTCGGGCATCCCCTTCTACGGCGGAGACCTCGCCACTGTCGCCGCAGAACAGGGCCGCGAGCCAGATGCCTGGGGCGTCGCAGCGATCCCCCACACCACCGAACAGCCCGTTCAGAACATCTACGGCGGTGACGTGATGATCGCCAAGACCACCCCAGAACAGGAAGTGGCTGCCTGGCTCTTCGTCAAATGGTTCACTTCCCCAGAAATTCAGGCCCGCTGGACGGGAATCAGCGGCTACTTCCCGACTCGCGCCAGCACCGCCGACTCCTTCTCAGAGGTCCAGCTGGGCAACGCCCAATACCTGCAGGGGGTCGAACTGCTCCCCTTCAGCGCCTACGAACCCCAGTTCATCTCCTACACCGCCGTGCGCGACGCCGCCACCACAGCTTTCAACGAAATCATGCAGGGCGCCGACATTCAGAGCACGTTGGACACGCTGACTGCCTTCGCCAACGAGCAAGAAGAGACGATGATGGCAGAAGCCCAGTAAACAGAAACCCAGGAAACTGCTAAACAGGCGGGGG
>JAPLGY010000476.1 GCA_026389955.1 Caldilinea sp.
GTTTCGGACTGCAGCTATGATGTTTGCATAAGTTCTAAGTATACTATGTCATTTGCATCGATTGCAATTGGAATTCTGCTGTTTTTGCTGGTGCTGGCCTTGCTGGGGGCTCTGTTGTTTCTCTACCTGTACGGGTGGAGGATGCAGCGTGCTACTCCCAGGCTGGAGGGGCGTGTCTCGGTGGCGGGCCTGGCGCAGAGCGTCGAAATTTTGCGTGACAAGCATGGGATACCCCATCTTTATGCGCAGAGCGAGGCGGACCTGCAGCGCGCCTTGGGGTGGGTGCATGCCCAGGATCGTTTCTGGCAGATGGAGCAGGCGCGGCGGGTAGCGCAGGGGCGGCTGGCAGAAGTCTTTGGCGAGGCTGCGCTGGAGGCAGACCGTTTTGCTCGGACTGTTGGGTTGCAGCAGGCTGCGGAGGCGGATGTTGCCCTGCTGGATTCGGAGACCCGCCAGGTGTTGGCGTGGTACTGCGAGGGGGTGAACGCGTATTTGGCGGCACACCCGGGGCGGGTCAGCGCCGAGCACAACCTGTTGCGTGTCCCGGTGGAGCCCTGGCGGATCACCGACACATTGGGGGTGGCCAAAGCGTGGGGCTGGAGCACAAGTGGCAACTGGCAAAGTGAACTGGTGCGCCTGCAGCTTTTGCAGCAGTTGGGTCCTCACACCGCCGCCGACCTGGAGCCTGACTTTCCGCGGGAGGCACTGGTGGGGGTAGGCGGGTCAGAGGAGTCTGCTTTGCGGTTGCAGAGTGCTGCGGGGCTTTTGTTGGGACAGTACGAGCAGGTCCGCCCGTGGTTGGGGGGGGAGGGCAGCGGTCAGGGCAGCAACAGCTGGGTGTTGGCGCCGAAGCGCAGCCTGAACCGGCTGCCGCTGCTTTGTGCCGACCCGCATCTGCAGGTGCAGTTGCCGGCCGCGGTCTACGAGGTGCATTTGTGTGGGCCAGAAAGTGAAGTCAGCGGCAGCACATTTCCGGGGATGCCGGGGGTTTTCATCGGCCACAACGCGGCGATCGCCTGGGGAATGGCCAACGCGCAGGTCGACACGCAGGATCTGTTTGTGGAGCGTCCTCACCCGGAGCGGGAGGGCTACTTTGCCTGGGGAGAGGATTGGGAAGCGGCGGGCATCCGCGAGGAAACGATTCGGGTTCGGCGGGGCCCTTCCCACACAGAACGTATCGTCCAGACTCGGCAGGGGCCGATTTTGTCTGGGTTTGTGCGTTCGTCTCTGGCAGACGGTGCAGCGCTTCCTTGGTTGTCGCTGAAGTGGAGCGGCCATTCAGCAGGCACCGTGCTGACCAGCGTGCTGGCGTTGAATCGGGCAAGCAACTGGGAGGAATTTGGCGCAGCCCTCTCTGGCTGGACCACGCCGCCGATGAACCTGACCTATGCGGACCGGCGGGGCAACATCGGCTATCGTATGGCGGGGTGTGTGCCGCTGCGTTCGGCCAACCTGGGGTTGGTGCCGGCAGCAGGGTGGGAGAAGACACACAGCTGGGCTGGCTGGGTGCCGTTCGACGAACTGCCGCACTGTTATAACCCGCCGTCAGGGCTGATCGTCGTGGCCAACCAGAAGGTTGTCGGCGACGATTACCCCCATTTTTTGGGGATCGAATTTGACCCAGGCTGGCGGGCGGCGCGCATCCAGCAGCTGTTGGGCGAAAAAGAGCGTTTTACGGTGCGCGACATGGAAGAAATTCAACAAGACAACGGCAGTTTGTTGGCCAAGGCGTTTATCCCCTGGTTTACGCTGCTTTACAGCGAAGATCCGTTTGAAAAGAGTGCGATCCAGGCGTTGCGCAAATGGAACTGGCGGATGGACACCGACAGCC
>JAPLGY010000151.1 GCA_026389955.1 Caldilinea sp.
CGACAGCGAAGATGATCCAGTCGAAGCTTTCTGCGGTGGGATCGCCTTCGCTTTCAACAATTCGCACGATCTGGCCATGGAAGTTGCCGTGGCCGGTGTTGTTGGTAAGCGCCACAAAAATGCTGCCGTCCTTCGGGTGGATTTCGATATCTTCCGGGCGGTCGACCGGTGTGGCCCGCAGCGCCAGGGCGGCTGCGCGGGCATCGGCGAGCACCTCTGCCTGGGAGGCGAAGAGAGGGGCATCCTCGTTGTTCTTTGCTTTTTGCAGGGCTTCCTGGGCATCGTAATCGACCAGCAGCCATTTGCCGTTGCCGAAGTCTGCGGCGTAGAGCTTGCCGCTTTCCAGGATGGTCATGTCTTGGGCGCGATTGCCGCTCAACTTTTTGTCGGCCACAAATTTGTAGACACACGAATCGGCTTTGTCGTCGCCCATGTAGGCGACCACAGAGCCGTCCTTGCCCACGGCGATCGCCACATTTTCGTGGCGGAAGCGTCCCACACGGGGTAATCCTGGAAGTTTTCTTCACAGCTCAGGGCGGTTCCCCACGGGGTGACCCCCCCCGAACAATTGGCCAGCGAGCCGATCGCCTCTGGGCCGCCATCCAGCTCGGCAGCCGGGCCGGTCAGCAGCAGCGGGCTTGTGGCATCGATGCGTCGTGTGTGCGGGGAATCGACGACAATCTCCCACTGTCCTTCGGCATTTTTGCGAACATGCAGCACACTCAGGCCGACCGAGTGCTGTTCTTCCTGAAGCTGCTCAGCGCTCTTCTCCGTGGCCGGATCCAGGTGTCCGCCCACAAAAAGTGGGTTGAAGTACTCGTGGTTGATGACGAGCAGCCCTTCCTCGCTCGACATCTGTGGGCTCAGAAACCCATTGAAATAGTAGCTGGGGTCGATTCCTTTTTCCACCATGTCGATCGGGTAAAAGCCGATCCAGTCATGGTTGAAGCCTACCTTTTGTCCATTCGCCAGTTCAAAACCGTAGGGGGCAACCACCTGGTAAGAATAGCCGGCGGGCAGCACGATATCATCGGCTGTCGACGGCCCGATCGGGGAGAAGATCAGGCGTGGATTGTGGAGGGGAGCGGCCTCAGCGGCTGCTACGTCGAGCGCAGTCGGCGAAGCGGTCCGCAGCTGCAGCGGCGATGCTGCGATGGCGGCCACCCCGGCCAGGGTTGCATTTTTCAAAAAATTGCGCCGATCCAGTTTGCTGTCTACCAGGCGGCGCCACAGGCTTTGTCCTTGCCCGGCGTGTGTTTCTGAAAAGTGTGTCTCAGACATGGGATGTGCTCTCCTGAAATGTGAGTTGTTTTTTCAAATTTACGGTGGTGCAGGTATGCTTGTTTTGTACATTCAAGGCAAGTATATTGCCCGCTGATTAAGCAGCTGCAGCCGGCTGTTTAACAGCTTTTTATGTTTTTGTAAACAAACCCTGTCTGGACCCCCAAGGGTCAGCGCTCTGGGTTTTTGTTGTGAAGAATCCAGTCTGGAGAGGCGAGCAAGATGATTGACAAAACAGGCAGAGAGGTGGAGTGGATTCCGATCGACTCGCAAGAACCGGATCTGTACCGGGTGCAGGTGCATGGGCCTGGGCCGGCTGGGGTGCTGCCGCTCGACGCTGATTTTTTGGCAACTGCGCCGAGCGGCCATCTTTTTGGTCTGACCCAGGATGCGGGTATGGGTTGGGACCCGGCGCTGCTGCGGCGCCGCGAGTTTTTGATTTTGAGCACGCTGGGTGGAATTCGCAGCCCGGACGGCACCCCGGTGGCGTTGGGCTATCATACGGGCCATTGGGAGGTTGGGCTTTTGATGCAGGCTGCTGCAGAGGAATTGAGTCGGCTGGGCACGATTCCGTTTGCCGGTTTTGTCACAGACCCTTGTGATGGGCGCACACAGGGGACGCCGGGCATGATGGACAGCCTGCCCTACCGCAACGATGCGGCGGTGGTGCTGCGCAGGCTGATTCGTTCGCTGCCGACGCGTCGTGGGGTGATGGGGGTGGCCACCTGTGACAAGGGGCTGCCGGCCATGTTGCTGGCCCTGGCGGGTCAGCTTGACCTGCCGGCGATTCTGGTGCCTGGAGGGGTCACGTTGCCGCCCACAGAAGGAGAGGACGCCGGCAAGGTGCAGACGTTGGGGGTCCGTTTTGCCCAGGGGGAGATCGACTTGCAGACCGCTGCGGAGCTGGGCTGTCGGGCGTGTGGCAGTCCCGGGGGGGGCTGCCAGTTTTTGGGGACTGCTGCGACCAGCCAGGTGGTGGCGGAGGCGTTGGGGCTTTCACTGCTGCATGCTGCGTTGACGCCGTCGGGCCAGCCGCTCTGGCTGGAACTGGCGCGGCGTTCGGCGCGGGCACTGGTTCGGCTGGAGGAGCAGGGGATCACCGTCCGTCATATATTGACGGAAGATGCGTTGCACAATGCGATGGTGGTGCACGCTGCGTTTGGGGGGAGCACCAATCTGTTGCTGCATCTTCCTGCGTTGGCGCACGCTGCCGGGCTGCGTGTGCCGGAGATGGCGGACTGGAGTGCGGTCAACGCGGGCACCCCGCGGCTGGTCGATGTGCTGCCCAACGGTCCGGTC
Organism: Caldilinea sp.; assembly: GCA_026389955.1. Next base: position 2,581 of record JAPLGY010000151.1, read on the forward strand.
GGCCATCCGACGGTGCGTGTTTTTCTGGCGGGCGGGGTTCCCGAGGTGATGCTGCACCTGCGCGATCTGGGGCTGCTGCGGTTGAATGCGTTGACGGTGCAGGGGGGAAAATTAGGGGATCTGTTGGATCGGTGGCAGGTCAGTGAGCGTCGGCAGCGGCTGCGTGACTGGCTCTTTCAGCAGGAGGGGGTGGACCCGGACACGGTGATTTTGTCGCCGGTGCGGGCGCGAGCGCAGGGGCTGACGAGCACCGTGACGTTTGTCCAGGGCAACCTGGCTCCGGAGGGTGCGGTGGTGAAGAGCACGGCGATCGACCGTCGTCTGCTCGATGGGGCAGGGGTCTACCACAAAGTGGGCCCGGCGCGGGTCTTTACCGGCGAGCCGGCTGCGATCGCTGCGGTCAAGGGGCAGAGTGCACATCCGGTGCGGCCTGGGGATGTGATTGTCCTGATGGGGCGTGGGCCGCTGGGGTGTGGCATGGAGGAGACCTATCAGATTACGGCAGCGCTCAAGTATCTGTCGTGGGGGAGGGAGGTTGCGCTGATCACCGATGCGCGGTTCAGCGGGGTAAGCACTGGCGCGTGTATTGGCCATGTTGGGCCTGAGGCGTTGGCGGGGGGCCCCCTGGGCCGGGTCTGTGAGGGGGACACCCTTCAGATCGTGGTCGATACTGTGGGGTTGACTGGGCAGATCGACCTGGTCGGGCATGGGGGTCAGCGGTACAGCCCGCAGCAGGGGGCAGCGGTGTTGGCTGCGCGCAGCCCACACCCGGATCTGGCGCCAGACCCTGGACTGCCGTCTGACACGCGGCTGTGGGCTGCGCTGCAGCAGGCAAGTGGCGGCATCTGGCGTGGCTGTGTCTACGATGTAGATCGCATCACGCAGGTGTTGGAGGCTGGGCTGCACGCGTTGGGCCGGCAGCCTGGGCAGCAGAAGGCAAAATAAACGGCTGACGGCAAAGGCAAAACGGGTGTAAAATAGAGAGCAGCTGAGCAAACGAAAAAGCAGCTGTCGAGGAAACGTTGGTTCAGCAGGTTTTGGGAAGGAGAAGGGGTGTATGACAAAATCGTTGCAGATGCTCTGCTGTGGCGTCGTAGTGGTATGGCTGTTGGCGGGCTGCAAGCCGGTCACAAAGCCAGAGAGCGAGGTAGGAATTGCCAACCCAGCCTCAGAGAACTGTGTGGCAGTGGGGGGCACGCTGGAAATTCGTCAGGGGGAGGGGGGCGAGCTCGATCCAGACAACCCATCGATCCGCTATTGGGCACTCCGGGATCTTCTCGACCGACCCGTCGGCGATCCTGACGTGCAAGAAGCCAGTGTTGCTGTCGCACAACAACCGCTGGTGAGGGAGCTGTTTGCTCTTCAGCACCCTGAAGGTCATTGGGGCGACGATGAAACCAAACCGTACACCGCAGAGGGTGCTGTGGCTGCACTCACCCTGCTGCACATGCTCGGTGTGTCTCCCGACAGGCGCACCGACGCTGGCTGTGCGTCCTTCCTCAGATTCTGCCAGCATGAGAGCGGTGGCTTTTCGATGACGAAAAAACTCCGCAGCGGGATCTTCCCGTGTACCACAGGGCAACATCTTCCCTTTCTGGTGTACTTTGGTTGGGGAGAAGATGCACGTGTGCGGGCTGCCTTTACTTTTCTTGCCCAACAGTTCTCTTCAGGCGATGCGCTTGTGTGTGGGCGCTATCAGCATCGGGATTGTCTGTGGGGGGCAATTGCGGCGTTGAGCGGCCTGAGTGTGTTGCCGGCCGATATGCGGTCTGTGCAGGTTGAAGGCATTGTGGATTGTTTGGCCAACCGCTTATTGGATGCCAGATATGATTTTCAGGGCGAACACAAACGCTGGCTGACCTTTGGGGTGCCACGCGCATGGGATCTGCTCAGTGCGCTCAAGGGTTTGGCGGCGCATGGCTATGGCTGTGACCGGCGTTTTGGGTCTTTGCTTGAGCGTGTTTTGAGTTTTCAGAACGAGGAAGCGCGGTGGTTGTGCGGTTCTGTGTCTCGCACCTGGCCGCTGGAGAAGCGCAATCAGCCGAGCAAATGGGTGACGCTCGATGTGCTTCGGGTACTCAAACAACTATCCCAATAGCCACCGCAGGGTTCGAGCCAGGGTGGCTGGCGGGCGCTGTCTGTCTCTGTCCGTCTCTGTCTGTCTCGGTCTCTGTCTC
>JAPLGY010000510.1 GCA_026389955.1 Caldilinea sp.
CTACACCTTCACCCCCTGTAAAGAGATTTCCGGTTGCTGTGATTGCACCGCTGAACGATGTGATGTATGTGCCTAACCCGTACATACAGGTGTAACAGAACTTGGTGCGGATCAATAGACCGGCACCTGCTGGATTGGCCGTATCGCCATTTCCCACCGCAGGCAGCACATTGTTCACCACTGCGACGGTTGCCGCTGGACCGCTGACGCGTACACCATATACTGCTTGTATCAAGGATGGGCTAAGTATCCCCGTGACAGATAAATTGTTCTCAAAGACAACCGTTGTGCCGTTCAGGCCCTCTGTAACCTCAGAATACTGAAGATCAATCAATGCAATTGGTCCCCGTGTCACCGACGCCAGATTTTGGCTGATGGTATTGTTGCGAATCTCAACACTGGTAAAGGGATCATCGTACCAGCCCCACAAATAGATTGCCCTACCGGCGTAGTTCGCTGCATTGGTCAGCACATTGTCTGCAATCAACAGATTATGGCTGCCAAACGTTGCATTATACCCTTGGACCTGGACACCCGCTCCACCTGCATTGAGCACTGTGTTCCCCGTGATCCTCATACCATTCTGTCCGTTTGCACTATACAGTGCCCAGATACCTATATTTTCTACGGTATTGTTGGTGATCGCGCCATTTGTAACCTTAAAACTAACTTGAATCCCACGGCTCGTTGCATTGTTCCTGCCGTTCACGTAGTTTTCATGGACGGTGATGTTTTCGTGTACACCGACATAGATCCGTACTGCTGTTTCATTCGTGCCGCTCCAACCATCAAAACGGTTGTGCTCGATCGTCACATTGCGCAGTACATTCGGTGCCGCCCCATTGTCCGAGATACCTGTACCACCGATGTTGTCCACAACATTGTTCCGAATGACAATATTCTCCATTCCTTCACCGATATTTAAGTGAAAACCAAGTGTTACACCATTGCCAGTGACACGGAACCCGTCGAGTGTCACATTGTCAACACCCGTCCCGATGTTGAATGCAGTCCCAGATGTCGGCGACACGACAGCCTCTACAACACGTGCCGGGTTGATGGCTGCCCGATTAGCCCCACTATTCGCAGAAATTCCAGCATTCGGTCCAACAAGTGTCAACGACTTGGGAATGTTCACATTCTCGGTGTATGTCCCTGCTGCCACGAGCACCACATCGCTGCTATTCGCTGCGTTGATGGCGGCTTGGATCGTGGTGTAGGCACTTCCTACGGCGCTGCCGACCACGATCACTGCCTTGTCGGCAAACTGGAGTTTCTCGACACCGGTCACGCTGTCGTTGCCGTCCGGGCCATTCACCAGGACGTTGGTGCTGCTGAAGCTGAGGGTAGAGGCAGCGTAGTTGCCTGAGAAGAGTGCGGTGTCAGTTCCAGCACCGCCGACGATCACGTCGTTGCCAGCCAAGGCTGATATCAGATCATCACCATTTTGTCCGTCAAGATAGTCAGTATTCGCTGATCCTGTCAGTGTGTTGGACGCAGAGCCACCTTGTCTGAAAATAGCGAGCGGATAGATACCCGTAAAAAGATTGTCGGTGAGGGTGTACGTTCCGCTCCCGCGCATGCGCAGAGCTTGGGACGACGACTTGCCATTGAAGGTGTTCCCAGTGATCTGGTTGGTTCCTACCAAATCCAGCGTGACCAGGGTGTTGCCGTTCGTTGTCCCTGCGGCAATCGTTTCGACTGTATTATTGGTGAACGTAAAATTCCCCGTATTTGTGGTGCCGCTCCCCCCACCAAACACGATTGCCTGCCGGGCAACATTGGGGACGGAAAATTGGTCACCCGTTGCAGGTTCGTCCCCTGTAAATGTTTTACCGATAAACTGATTGCGATGAATGGCAATGGTCTGATTATTGGCATTGTATTCACCCATCAAGGCGGCATCACCGATCGCCTCGATGGTATTCTCTTGGATTGTGATATTTGTTTGACTTCCCTGCAGATAGATTGCTGCTTTTTCGAGACCTGGGGTGCTGCCGTTGATCCCTTTGATATGAAAGCCTTGGATCGTCACCCCATTTCGCCCTGTCGTCAAGTGGACAGCACCCGGCTCAGAACCAGCGGCGTTTCCAACAATTACAGTTGTTGCAGCACCAGCGCCACGTAAGATGATATTTTTGTTGATGGTCACATTCCCAGAATACGTGCCCGCCGCCACCTGGATCGTGTCGCCGGCGCTGGCGGCGGTAATCGCGGCCTGGATGGTCGTGTGATCACAGCCGGATTCGCAGACGGTCCGTGTGCTCTGTGCACTTGTCGACTGAACACTGGCGAGCGCAAGAAGCAACGCTGCCACTGCTGCCAGCAACCCACGCCACATCGTCTGTGGCGGTTTCTTTGAAATAGGTGCCCTTTTCGATTGTGTGTAAGAAGTGTGCATGATCGGTGATTCAACCTTTCCTGTCGACGGAATTACAGAGTGTTCCCATCCAGACTGCATCGAATATATCTATGGTGTACAGGCCCAACTGACCGGGGGATTCCGGGTATTTCGACTACCTACAGTATCTGAACAAGGAGCCCTTTGGATACGGGCAAACGTTCTTTGTAGATGTCCTGAAAAATAGAAAGGGAGAAGGACGTGTGGAAGCTACGGTTCGCCGGCCTCTGCGCCGATATAGCCCGCCGCCAATGCACGTGCGCGCAGTTGCCGGCGACGCACATCGCGTTCTGCAGGGTCGTAGGGCAGTTCAAAACATTTGAAGATGTGGCTGATGTAGTTGCGCACTGTAGGAGCCGACAGGTGCAGCTGCGCAGCGATCTCCTTGCGCGGGGCCCCGTGTACGAAAAGACCGAAGACAGCCACCAAGGTGGGGTTGGGGCTGTTGCGCTGCCCGGCTGTCATCAGCAGAGAGGTCAGATGGTTCAGCGACTCAGGAAGCAGCCGACGCTTGAGCAAGAGATCTACCAGCACTGCACGCACCGGCGGATCCAGCGCCTCGCCCAGCACAGTGAGCGGATCGCTCTCCAAAATTTCCAACACATCTGCGGCTCGCTGTCGAACAGCCGGGTCCGCTGAAGTTTGCAGCGGCTTCATGGAGACGAGGGCCAACGCGCCCAGATGGCGGAGCAGGATCTGTTCTGCGATCTGGGCTTCGATCCCCTGCTGGAGGGCATGGGTACAGACCAGCGTCAGGGTCGGCGGATGCCACCAGTGCGGCAGATAGTCGATCCGCTGATCGGCCATCCAGCCCAACGCACTCTGCAGCCCTTCTGCTGCCCGCACCGGCTCCGCTCTGCGCAGCCAGTGGGCAGCCAGATGCAGCCGGAGGGTGTTGGCAGCGACCAGATTGCCCGATTCCATGTAATAGGTCAAGGAACGTTGCAGCAGTTCCGTCGCTTCGTGTGTACGTCCGGTCAGGCTGTAAAGAACTGCCTGGACAACGCCCGCCGCGATTGCCTGACCCTGCTTCTGTGTCTGCAATGCCCTGTGCAGAAATTTGCGCGCTGCCCCGTAGTGCTCCTGCAAAATGGCCAGCCAGGCCTGCTGCACGTTGACCCAGCCCACAAATTGGCTGAACAGCGTCCCGTACGCCAGCCGCTCTGCCTGTTGATACCAGATCTGCGCTTTGCGATATTCACCCAGCGCCCGTTCGAGATTGCCGGCAACGACCCGGTTCTCTATACGCTGTTTTTGTTGGCCGGTCGCATCGGCCAACTCGACGGCCTGCTCGGCACAACGCAAGGCTGTGGCCAGTTCCCCTCGATACCAGTTCCAGTGAGCGTTCTGGCGGAGAAGGGCGACACGGTAGGTTGTCCCAAGATCGATGGTCTGGAGCAGTTGTTCTGCCTGCCGCAGATAGGTGCCAGCCGATTGGTAGCGCCCGGTATGGTTGTGAAAGATGAACAGCAACAGCCAGGTCTCACAAAGTCCCTGCATGTTTCCATGGGTTTCGTACAGACGCAGGGCCTGCAACGCCATCTCTTCTCCCTGCCGGTAGTACCCGATGTCAGGAGCCAATGTGGCCACCCGCAGCAGCGATTCCGCAGCCAACAACGTGTCGTTGACCTGCGGCAGCCATTCGCTCGCCATTTGCGCATAAAACTGCGCCATGGCTGCGTTTTCAAGGAGTTGGTAGAGGCGGATCAGCTCCAATACAGCCCGCTGCGCCTGCTCCATCTGCCTCTGCGCGACAGCGTAGAGGCGCAGCCGTTCCAGAGCAGCAATAGCGGCCGGATGTTGGCCCTGTTCTTGCAGAGCCACCGCCTGCAGCCAGAGCAACTCCAACAAGTTCTGAGGATCCGGGTCTGTCAAAGGCAACGTAGGGCCCATCGTTGCCTCCTCTCCCTGCGGATCTGTCGGGGAAACAGAAAAACTGCTGTTCGGTCGGTGCTGTGCCGACACACAGCGGACCACGGCCAATTGTTATGCAAACAACGAAATAGGTCGACGTCAACAGGGTGGTCGTAAATTTTCATAGCCTCACTCGGGTCTGGTCAGCTATTGGTCAAGCTGTCTTTCAAAATTTGAACAGCGCCAAAAACGAAATTTTATCTCCTATTTTTTTTTCAATTTTTATTGCAGTGTCGAAATTATATCAAAACTTTGGCGGATGTGCATACAATCCTCCGTCCTCCCGATGTCCCGCGTAGATGTCCTATTTTTGTCGATCGAACGGGTTGAGCTGCCTGTTTTGCGCAGGGAAGGTGCACCGCAGATGGGCGTCCTCGTATTTGCACTTGCTGCGTCAATCCAGATTGCATTCTGTGGGAAGTCGTTTTATAGTAGAGTCAGGTCAGTTGACCAAAAACAATCCGCCCCCTTGGCGCAGAGGATAGCGCAACTGCCTTCTAAGCAGTGGGTCGTAGGTTCGAATCCTACAGGGGGTACCAGTTTAGCGGACGACCTTTCATTTCAGGAAGAGGGGGGGGCTGGCATGACAGAGCCAATCGTAATTAATGTCTGGTCAGACTTTGTCTGACCCTGGTGTTATCTTGTCGGCTCCAGTTTGGAGTTGCTCACCCAGTCTCACCCAGCAGCCCTGCCGCCGCTGAACGTCCGCTGGCGTTCTTTTGAGTTGCGACCCGCCGGTTCGCCGCCGCTGCCGCCCGACTACCTGGCCAAGATCGAAGCAGGTCGGCCGCGGCTGGCGGCTGTCGCTCGAGAAAGCTATGGGTTGACATTGAACCCAGGTCCGTTTGGGATCCGCAGCCGGCCTGCGTTGGTCGCTGAAAAATTTGCGGCCTCCGCAGGGTGTGGAGAGCGTTTCCACGACCGTCTCATGCATGCCTACTGGGCGCAGGCGTTGGATATCTCCGAGCGGGCGGTGTTGGTTGCGGTGGCTGACGAGTGTGGGCTCGACCGGGCTTCCTTGCTGGCTGCGCTGGATGACCCTCTCTTCGACCAACAGGTCCAGGATGATCTCGACACTGCCCGCCGCTACGGTCTGAACAGTGTGCCGGCATTGGTTTTTGCCGACCGCTATCTCGTCTCCGGCGCGCAGCCGGTCGATGTGTTGCGCAGCGTTGTGGAACAGATTGTGCGGTCCGTATAGACGAAGTGTTGCGGAGACTCACCCTTTTTTACCAAATTTCTGCAGTCAAGGAAACTACCCGTGCTTGTAGCCAACCCACGCGAATTCTATCGTCAGATCTACACACAGCCTTTTGCTTTGCCCGCCTTCAACGTCTGCAACCTTGAGATGGCCAAGGCTGTCATCGAGGCGGCGATCGACGAGCATGCTCCTGTGATCGTCCAGACGTACCCGGGCGATCTGGCCCATGCGGCCTTCGGCGAGGCCCCTGGCCCCTTGGCGCTTTTGATCCGGTCCATGGCGTCGGAGGCGCCAGTGCCTGTCATTTTGCATCTCGACCACGGCCCTGGGCTCGAATTCAACCTGCGCTGTCTGCGCGCCGGCTATAATTCGGTGATGTTCGACGGCCATGCGCTGCCGCTGGCCGAGGCGATCGCTGAAACGGCTCTCATCTCCCGGGTCGCCCACGCCCTCGGGGCGGCGGTCGAAGGCGAACTGGGCACCTTCGGCGGCGGCCAGGGCAGCCTTGAATTCACGGACCCGGAGCAGGCCCCCAGCATGTTCGAGCAGGGCCAGGTCGATATGTTGGCTGTCTCCGTTGGCTCTGAACATGGCCAGGCCAGCCGGCTCGATCTCGAACTGCTCGCCGCCATCCGCGACAAGGCCCAAGGCCCGCTGGTCCTGCACGGCGGCAGCGGCATCCATGAAGACGATGTCCATGCGGCGGTGCAACTGGGGGTCGTCAAAATCAACATCGGCGCGGCGATTGCACGCGCCTGGTGCGCCGGGTCGCGCGCCGCGCTCGACGCCGGCGCCGACCACTACGGCGTGCTCAGCCAGTCCATGCAGAATGTGCGCCAGGTGGCACGCCATCGTCTGCAGCTGATGGGGGCCAGCGGTCGCGCCTGAGATGTGCGTTCTGAAATAAACGCAGGCTGGAATCCCTCACCAGTCCAGCGACAACAGGCGGAGAAGTTCGTCGGGGGTTGTCGTGTTGCGCACACGGATGCGCGGCAGCTCGAACAGCGCTGAGTTGTCCAAGGTGCTGCCCTGACGAGTTGTCAGCCCGGCCCAGTAGTGTGCGCTGGAAAAGACGGCGATCGTGCGTGCGTCATACTCGCCGGCCGGATAGGAAATAAAACGAGGACGGATCCCCAATTCGTACTCGATCGTCTCCAGGCTGCCAAGCGCCTGCCAGACCAGATAGTCGTCGTCCTGGCCAGCCAGGCTGACATGGTTGCGGCCATGCGACTCGATCGAGATGCCGGCCTGCACCATTTCACGGGCCATCTCCCAGGTCAAATAGGCTGGCCGCTCTTCGTCCATGAAGTCGGTCACGACAAAGATGGTCGCCTGCATCCCCCGCTCACGCAGCAACGGAAAGGCGTTTTCGTAGTTGTCCCGATACCCGTCGTCGAAGGTGATCACCACCGGGCGTTCTGGCAGAGAAGTGCCGCGCTGCAGCGCATCGACCACTTGGGTCAGGTTGACGGTGGTATACCCTGCTGCCAACAGCCGGTCGAGATGGGCTGCAAAGAGATCGGGGGGCACCGACAGATCTTGCCGGTAGATATCGGCGTCGGGCGGCGGCTGGCTCAGATAGTGATACATCAAAATCGGCACGCGCAGCCGGCGACTCAGACCGTCGGGCGTCGGCGCAGACAGTTGTGTCGGGGCAGGGGTCGGGGCAGGGGTCGGGGTCGGCAGCAAGTCAGCCAGTGAGCGAAGGGGGCTCTCCGGTGCTGCGTGTACAGAGAGCGCTGGCTGCGCCAGAGAGAAGGGGCGTGCGCTCGGTGTTGCCTCTGTGCTGTGAAGCTGCGTTGGGCTCTCCGGTGTTGGGCTCTCCGGTGTTGGGCTCTCCGGTGTTGGGCTCTCCGGTGTTGGGCTCCCCGGTGTTGGGCTCCCCGGTGTTGGGCTCCCCAGTGTTGGGCTCCCCAGTGTTGGGCTCTCCGGTGTTGGGGAGCCTGGCCCGCAGCTGCCCAGCAGCAGGGCAGCCAATATCCCCAGACAAACGCTGCCAGCCCGACACCACCTCCTCATGTGCGCATCATAGCACGGTTCAGAGCTGAAAGCCAATGGCCCTGGCCGATGGAACGGCACCCCAGACGTCATTTTGGATTGATTTTAGTGAAGTAATTGACAAATTCCGTTGTTTGACCTATCATGATGGAGGAGAATTGAGAAGTTGGCTCGAATAAGTTCGTTTGTGCCTGTTCCCTGCGAGGAGAAAATCGATGGTTCAATAGACAAAAAAAGAGCATATCACTCATACATTCTAGGGGGGGCCAGATGTATAGGGAAAAGATCCGTGAACACTACGAACATTTGAGTCGTAGCTATCGCAGAGTCGCGGATTATATTATGAGCAACTACTACGAGGTTGCGTTTATGACTGCTGCCCAGCTCGCCTATGCGGTCAGCGTCGATACAACCACCGTTGTTCGGTTCTCACAGCGACTCGGGTACAATGGGTATCCAGACTTGCTTTACGACGTCCGTGAGCAGGTCAAATCTGAAATTTATGCGGCCTACGCGCCCAGGCCGTTGAATCCAGACGAACCAGCTGCGCTCTTCCAGGATCGCATCGAGCAGGAAGGGTGCAATTTGCGGCAGCTGTTCTTGCAAAATCCACCCGACCATCTCAAGGCTGTCAGCCAGCTTTTTGAGGGTGTCGATCGAATCGTGGTGGTAGGGGAAGGCTACGCCGAATCTGCCGCCGAAATGGCCGCGCAACAGTTTCGGCACCGCGGCCTTGCCGCAGAGTATCTTTCCAACGACGCAGTCAAAAAAGCAGCCACGCTTTTGCAGGTCGACTGTCGGACACTGCTGATTGGGGTCAGCCCGACCTCCTACGGGAGAGATGTGGCCCGTGCCTTAGAGTTTGCGCGTGCGCGGGGGGCCAGAACTCTGGGGGTTATCGGGTCGTTGGCCAGCCCGGTCAACCGTGTCTCCGACCTCATCCTCTATGCGCCAACCAACGTGATCGGCCCTCTGCCCAGCATTGTGGCATTGGTCACCGCCCTGAGTGGCCTGGTCCTGGTGGCGGCCAGAGAGAGCGATGCCAGCGTCGAACGCCATCTGGACGCCTTCGATGCAGCCTATCAGTTCCTCACCCAGGAGGAGGTGATCAGCGCGCTGGAAGCGGCACGCGTTCCAGAGGAAGTCTGATCCATCGCAGGCGAGGGAGATGGCTTTGTCGCTGTCTGGCCTGGTCGCCTTGCCCTGCTGTGCCATTGACAGCCTGTTGCCTGTGGCACAGCAGGGCCTTTTTGTCCACACAGACCTTCGGTGGCGACGGGTGGAGCTAGAGGAGGTGTTGTGTGCGAGCTGTTGTGCCAGGAAGCGGATCTGTCTGTGTTGCGTTTTTTGTGGGGGACGCTTCTGCAACAGAATCTGCAACAGAAAGGGTGCCTGTCGTCTGCTTGAGGGCGGACGTTTCTGTGGTCAGCGCGCCGATGGCCGCCAGTGCCAGGATATAGCCAAGATAGTTTTCGTTGAGAAAACGACTTCCATAGAAAAAGACCAGCAGCAAGAGCGCGTAGTGCCAGAGGGCCTGTGAGAGCGTGTTGTGGCGCGCCTGTCGCGCCACAAACCAGACCAGCAGCGGCCCGGCCAAGGCGGTCTGCAACGCCCAGAAGGGCCATTGATCAAAGCGATCTTGCACCAGCCCCAGCCCCAGCACAAAATTGCTGGCTCCCCACCCCCAGATTTGGTAGCCAGTCGGCCCCTGGCCGTTGCTCCACCGCCAGACATCGTCGTACAGCGCAGCTGCATCCCAGAGCAGGTAGGGCCCCAGCAGCAGAAGAAAGACGCCGAGCGCTGGGGCTGCCCGCCGCAGCAGCGTCGGCACGGTCTCCCACAGTGCTCGCCACCCTGCCCGGCGCAGGGCGGTGTTGTCTGCCACCAGCAGCAAGCCATAGAAGGGTGCAAACAGCCAGGCAGTCGGCTTGGACGCGCAGGCCAGGCCAAAGCAGAGCGACGAGAGCAACAGCCAGCGCTCTCCTGCGGCCCCTCTCAGCTGTTTCTGTCTCGCCTGCTGCCAGGCGACCAGAGCCAAGACGATCCAACCCAACACAAACAGATCGTTCTGGCCAAAAATGAGATCGAGCGCCAGGATCGGGTTGAGTGCAAGCGCAGCCACCAAAGCCAGCCGTGCCGTCGGCTCTGTTGTCAGTCGGCAGGCCCCCCACAGCAGTGCAGCCAACAGCAGCAGATAGACCACACGCTGGTCGTAAAAGCCCAGCAGTTGTCCCAACAGATAGAATGGGGCGCTGAAGACAAAGGTCCAAGGCAGGTAGGGATAGTGGTAGAGCGCCGTGCGATATTTGCTGAAGCCCCACTCGGCCATCGGTGTGTCGGTGTAGTCCTCGGTGTAGGGATTTTTGCCGGCCAACAAATAGCCGATCGTTGCCTCGGTCTGGATGACACCGCCGTCGTGCGTGTAGCTGGCTGGCCCGTTGGCGTCGCGCAGCAGCATGAGTTTGCCCGTCGGCAGCACCACCGCGGTCAAAATGATGGCCCCCAACGCCCACTGTTTGGCGCGCGTGCGTGATGGGCCGCTCGACGCCAGGTCCAACAGCGCATAGGCGATCATGGCGGCCAATGCCAATGCATTGAGCAACAGCCCGATCGGCTCCCCTGGTCGGGGTCCGACCTCTCCCATTGCTGCATACCCGGCGGCTGGCAGCAGCGTTCCCAACAGCGGGTGGCGCAGCACGTCCTGCAGGCGATTGGGCAGCGCAGCCTGCTCGGCCAGCCCAACCACTTGCAACACCCCCAGCGTCAACAGGATCACCCAGTAGACGTCCCAGCCCGGACGCGGGCTGCTGTCGGCCTGGCGGGCCATCAGGGCGTCCCCTGGTAGCCAAAGAGGGTGCCGGCTGTGGGGGCAAAAATCCAGTCTGCGCTGATTGCCGGCGCCCCGTTCAGCGCCATCCGGAGGGAGGTCCCGGCGTCGACGGTCGTACCGGACGCAGCGTCATAGATCAGCACAGCGCCGTTGCGCGTGATCACCAGCACGCGGTCGCTGGTCACGTAAGGGCCGCCAGCCAGATCGTCGTTGTACGCGACGGCCCAGAGCTGCATGCCTGTCTGGCGGGAAACCGCCCGCAGCTGGCCGCTGCCAGCCAAAAAAACGGTCATCTCGTTGACAGCCAACATCGCCTGCGGGCTGCCCGCCGTATAGGTCCAGAGCCGAAACCCGGTGTGGGCGTCCAGGGCGTGCAGCAGGCCGTTTGTATCCACCACATAGAGTTCTGCGGATCTCAGCTGTCCTGGGTAGGCATAGACGGGTGGGGCCGCCACGTTGAACACATCGGGGCTGTTCCAGATGATTTCGGGGGCTCGCCACCAGTTGGCATCGACAGCCCACAGCTGATCGGCCGCCACGTACACCGTTTCCTGCCCGATCGCCGGCTGCTGGATCCGGGCCTGGGGCTCTTCGAAGGTGCGCCTTTCCCCCAGGTTGTCGCGTTTCATGCCGACCAGCTTTGCATCGACGTTGTCACCGACCCCCACAAACACAATGTCGTTTTGAAAAGCTGGCGAGGTGGTGATGAGCCCCAGCAGATCGATGTCAAAGATCTGGTTGGCTGTATTTCCGGCATCCTGCAGCACGATCATGCGGCTGCTTGCGTAGGGGAAATAGATACGTCCGTCCTGGATGGCGGGCGCCAGCGTGCCGTTGTTGTTCAGGTTGTACCGCCAGCGCTGTGAGCCGTTGCTGCGGTTCTGGCTGTACAGCTGCCCATCTTGGTTGGAGGCAATCACATTTTCTCCCATCACGGCCACCGGCGATCCAAAGCTTTGCCCGGCCATCTGTAGATTGCCCCAGACGTCACGCAGCGGCGGCCGCGGGAGCATCGGCAGACGGCCTGTGTTGCCGGGGTCGTACCGTGCCAGCGGGTAGTCATTGGGGGGCGGCTGGGTTGCTTGGGGGCGCGGCACCACGTCGGGTTCCTGGTAGACTGGCAACCATTTGGGGTTGTTGGGGTTCCACTGCGGGCTATTGGGGTCGGCGCCGGCCGGGAACCCAGCAGGCAACGGGTTGTTGACGATCGTCACGTATGCAGGCCGTACCCAAAAATTTTCCCCGCTGTTGGTGCAGCAGCCGTAGAGCCAGTCGCCCTCCAAGCTCCGTCCACGCAGCTCGATGCCGGCGTTGGGGGTCAACGGGGTATTGGTCTGGCTGTAGTAGGTGCTGGGGCCAATGTAGACGATGGTGTCGGCGTTGCGTACCGTCGCGGCCAGCCGTGCGACCTGCGCGACAAAGCCGGTCGCTGCCGCAGTCGGGGCGGGGGCCGGCGGCAGGGTGGGGGTCGGCTCTGTCAAGGGCGCAGTGGGTTGTGGTTCTGGGATCTCTACGTCGGGCAAGTAGGCGACTGGCGCGGTGGGGGTTGCCGAGGGCGGCGCTGTCGGAACTGGCGTGGTCTCTGTCTGGCCAGAGATCAGCGGCAGCTGCACTGCGGTCTGGGTTTCTGCCGGCTGGGTGTCTGCCGGCTGGGCGGGTTCTGCCAGCTGGGTTTCTGCCGGGGTGTCGGCGTGCGCGTCGCTGCCAGCGGTGTCGGGGTGGCGGTCGGGGTCGCTCCTCCCAGCTGGCCATCCTGGAAGACAAAAAACAGCCAGCCCACCCCTATCAAAACAAAAAACGCCACCAGCAGGCTGGTCGTCAACACCAGCGCTGTGCGGTTTCTGGGCGACGAGGCCGCCGGGCCGGAAAATGACATGACGTTTTGATCCCTGGATACGGACAAGATTTTTTTATTCTAACAACAAAGCAGGCTGCTGCCAAACGGTTTCGCCCAGGATCGCAGGAGCCCGACAGCTGTCGATCAGTGACGAAAATGGCGCACGCCCGTGAAACACAGAACCAACCCCAGCCGGTCGGCGGCGGCGATGACCTCCTGATCGCGCACAGAGCCCCCTGGCTGCACGACCGCTGCAACCCCATGCCGGGCAGCGGCTTCGATCCCATCGGCAAACGGAAAGAAGGCGTCGGAAGCCATGACTGCGCCCAAACTGCGTTCGCCCGCCTTGTGTCCGGCCATCATGACCGAATCTATCCGGCTCATCTGGCCGGCCCCGACCCCGACTGTCGCCAGGTTTTTGGCATAGACGATTGCGTTGCTTTTCACGTGGCGCGCAGCCCTCCAGGCAAAGGCCAGATCGGCGCGCTGGGCCGCAGCTGGCTGGCGCTGGCTGACCACTTGCCAGCCAGCCGGGTCCATATCCTGTTCGCTGCGGTCTGCTTCCTGAACCAGGACCCCGCCTATGATGCTGCGCAGGCTGAACGGGCGCAGCGGGACCCTCCAGGCGCGTAGAATGCGCACATTTTTCTTTTTTTGGAGCAGGGCCAGGGCCTCTGGTTCGTATGCCGGCGCGGCAACGACTTCCAAAAACAGATCGAAGAGACGCTGTGCTGTTCCCAGGTCCAAAGGGCGGTTGACCGCCAGGACACCGCCGAAGGCGCTGACCGGGTCGGAGGCCAGGGCTTTGCTGTAGGCCTCTTCCAGGGTCTCTGCGCAGGCCAACCCGCAAGGGTTGCCGTGCTTGACGATGGCGGCTGTGGGCGCTGCAAAGTCCTGGGCGGCCAGCCAGCTGCTGTCCAGATCCAGCCAGTTGTTGTAGCTCATCTCTTTGCCGTGCAACACCGCAAACGCAGGGGGCTCCTTTGCATAGCCATAGAGGGCTCCTGCCTGATGCGGGTTCTCTCCGTAGCGGTTGCGCTGGATCAGGGCCAGATCCAGCTGGAGCGCGTCTGGAAGCGCGCCGGCGGCCGGTGTGGGGTTCTCCTCCTCCACCAAATAGGCAGCGATCGCAGTGTCGTAGGCGGCGGTATGCTGGAAGGCTTTGACGGCCAGCCGGCGGCGCAGCTGTGCCCCCACCCCCCCTGCGGCCAGGGCATCGGCGAGCGCTGGATAATCTGTCGGGTCACAGACGACGGTGACGTCCGCGTGGTTTTTGGCTGCAGCCCGCAGCAGGGCCACGCCGCCGATGTCGATCTCCTCGATCGCGGCCGACAGCGCCACGTTGGGGTGCGCCACAGTCTGCTGGAAGGGATAGAGGTTGACCACGACCAGGTCGATCGGGCGGATTCGGTGCTGGGCCAGTTCGTCCAGATCTCCTGCGGTACGGCGGGCCAAGATGGCGCCGTGGATGGCTGGGTGCAATGTCTTGACCCGTCCCCCCAAAATTTCAGGAAATCCGGTGACTGTCTCCACCGTCTGCACGGGCAACCCGGCGGCAGCCAGCTGGCGGGCGGTCCCACCGCTGGCGATCAGCTCCCCGCCGGCGGCGACCAGCTGGCGGGCAAATGCGTCCAGCCCGGTTTTGTCCGAGACCGACAACAGCGCACGAAACGATGGCATGGGTTTCTCCTTTTTGAATCCGACAGACCGGATCGGTCGCGGCTTTATGTGCTGTGGGCCAGCCCGTGACGGCGGCCTTCCAAATACGCCAGGGACTGATGGCGGAAGTAGGTGGCATAGAGGCTGGCATAGTGCCCGTCGAACGCCATCAGCGTCTCATGGCTGCCCTGCTCCAAAATCTGCCCCTGGCGCAGCACCAAGATGCGGTCCGCCGCTTTGACTGTGGAGAGCCGATGGGCGATGACGATCGAAGTCCGCTGTTTGAGAATCAGCTGGAGCGCAGACTGGATTTGGCTTTCGGTGAAGGGATCGACGCTGGCGGTCGCCTCGTCGAGAATAAAGATCGCCGGGTTCTGGGCCAGCATGCGCGCCAGCACGACCAGCTGGCGTTGCCCCAGGCTTAGCCGTGCGCCCCGCTCGCCGACCGGGCTTTGCAGCCCTTCCGGCAGGGTTTCCAGCCACTCACCGTCGCCGATCTGGCAGGCGACCCGCTCGACGGCCCGATCGTCCAGCCCAGGGGTTGCATAACGAATGTTGTCGGCGACGGTCCCTGAAAAGAGGAAAGGTGTCTGGCCAACGATCCCCAACTGTCGCCGGTACTGCTGCAGGTCCAGCGTGCGGATATCCTGGCCATCGATGCGCAGCTGGCCCGACTGGAACTCATAAAAGCGAGTGACCAGCTTGAGGATGCTCGATTTGCCTGCCCCTGTGTGGCCGACCAGCGCCACGCTCTCTCCCGGTTGGATGTGCAGGCTGAAATTTTGCAGCACCTGCTCTTTTTCTGAGTAGCGAAACGAGAGCTGCTCGAACTGAATTTCGCCGCGCAGCCTCGGCACGGGCTGCTTTCCGGCCTGGACCACCGCCGGTTCGGCGTCGATCAAGGCAAAGATACGCTCGGTTGCGCTGAGTGCCCCCTGAACCTGGCCCCAGAAGGCTGACAAATTGCTCATCGGGAACCAAAACAAGTTGACGCTGTTCATAAAAAGCAGCCAGATCCCTGCGCTGAGCGTCCCTGCATAGGTGGCATAGCCCCCCGCGTAAAGCAGCACCGTCGTTCCTAGCCCAGAAAAAAGCTGCAGCGTCGGAAAGATCAGAGACAACACCCACCCACGCTGCACATGCGTGGTGTAGCTGCGTTGGTTGACGGCCAAAAATTCATCGTAGATGCCCTGTTCGCGCCGAAAATTTTTGGCAACCCGGATGCCGGTGACCGCCTCCTGGATGCTGGCGTTGACATCGGCAACTGCCTGTTGGCTGCTGCGGGTGGCCCGGCGTGCCCACCGCTGAAAGGAAGAGGTAACTCCGATCACAGCTGGCGCCAGGGCCAGCAGCAGCAGGGTGAGCGGCCAGTTGATCGAGCACAGATAGACGACCAGAATGAGAATCAGCAACAGCTGAGAACCCACTTCTGTGACCAGCACAGCGACCCGGCTGAACTCGTCGGTGTCGGTCGTGATCCGGCTGACGATCCGCCCCGACTGGTTGCGGTCAAAAAAACTCATGTCATGGTTCATCACCGCACGAAAAGCGTCGACCCGCAGTGCAAGCACAACATCGCCGAGCAGACGGGCAGTGAGAACACGACGCACCCAGTTGATTGCCCAGTTGGCCACACCCATCCCCAGCACCAAAGCCACCAGCACCACCAGCACAGACGCGCTGCTGCCCACGGCACTGCCTGCCCAGTTGACCCCCTGCGCCATCAGGATTGGCAGCAGGGCCCCCGACAGCGACAGCAGGCTGGCCAGAAGGATCACTGCAACAAGACGCTTCCCGAACAGCCGGAAGTAAGCGGACAGTCGTCTGAAAAGTGCCCGATTGGTGTAGGCTCGGTCGTAACTTTCAGACCTCAACCCATCGCGTATCATACTCATCCGTCGGCATCCTCGCTGGCACCTGTGCGGCGCCACCATGCTGTGCAGGCGCAAAACACAGCGGCTGGACAAGAACAAGGCCACTGACAGCCTCTCCATGCTGCAGTTTTGTGCTGCATGTTTGTATTTCTTACCATACCTAGAAATCTGTCTGATGCCAAACAGAGAGGACCGGCAAACACAGGTGTTTCTGTGTGGCCGGCTGTCACCTCGGCTGAGGCCAGGCTCGCCGGGTCACTCGATCCATTGCTCCTGTTCGCCGACAATTTTGAATCGACGAGCCCCCAGCCGGGGTGTCGACCAGGAGTCCTCGATGTTCGGCTGTTGCGGGTGAAATCCGGCTGACGGCAGCTGTGGCTGCCCAGCCAGCACAATCACAGGCGGCGGATAGGCCGCCGGCGCTTCTTGCACTGCGCGCAAAGAACGTGTTTCCTGTTGTGCAATCTGACGCTGGCTGCCCGCCAAAATCAGCAGCGAGGCCGGGATGCTGGCCAGCACGCCCAGGACAATTCCCAGCGCCATTCCAACCGCATCGTCGCTCAGCCGTCCTCCCAGCTGCCAAATGGCAATTCCCCACAAGATCACGGCCCCTACTCCCCATCGTTGCATGACACATTTTCCTTCG
>JAPLGY010000572.1:0-718 GCA_026389955.1 Caldilinea sp.
GATTCCCGCCGCCCGCTTCCTTTTCTCAGTAGGGGTTTTCGGATCCCAGCCCTTGCTGTAGCTGGGAGGACGCGCTCAGGGCGGTGGTGTCGGGAGCGGCGGTTGCGGGGACATCAGGTGGCAGTCATGTACGGCCATACCCCGTACAAAGATGGGGTTGCTCACCACGCTCCGTGCGGCGATCGAAGCGATCGACGAGCCCCGCTCCGCTCGGATGGATCAGCGCACCAAGCCCTCGGTGAAGGTCAGTATTGAGGCGGCAGCAGACTTGATGGGCATTGAGGCCTAGGAGCTGCTCAGTGGTGAGGCAGCAGACCCTGCTCAGTCAGGGCGATCACCAGGCCCTGCTCGCCGCCCTTCGACGAAGAGACCACGCCAACGCCCGAGGTCGTGCGCTCCTGATCCGGTGGCGGCTCGGAACGAAGCCTTTGACCCTGGCCTGCACGACACCAAGGACCTCCGCTGCGGCAGCGACGATCAGGACAACGTTCTGCGCCGCACCGCGAAGCGCCAGCAGCGTGATGGCTACACCCGGTCTACGTCGCCACTGCCGTCGCCCAGACAGGCGAACCTCGGGCCTGCCTGGGCCTCTACGCCATCAATGCCCATGGCTGACGTGCCTTTCGATGCTGCCCCGCGGGCGCCGTGCTCAAGTCTGATCCCAGGCGTTTTTCTCAGCCACCTTGCTGTCGACGGGAAACAGCAGGGCATGGGGCTG
>JAPLGY010000572.1:788-2289 GCA_026389955.1 Caldilinea sp.
ATGGGGCTGGGGCGCATCCTGCTGGTCGATGCCATGCACCATGCAGCAGTGCCAAAGGGCGGGGCTGGAGCAGCGGAACGCGCTCGCCTCCACAGCTTCTACGCGTCGATGGGGTCCGGCCCTTGCCAGGTCGACCGGAGCCATTGCGACTGATTAGCCCGACCCAGCCTGCAGCCCTGATCGCAAAACGATTTAGAATCCATCAAGATTTTTTACGACGGCCAAGCCATGGAACTCACGACCGTCTCCCCCAAGTTCCAGGTCGTGATTCCCAAGCGCGTCCGTGAGCAGTTCGGCCTCAGTCCGGGTCAGACCCTTCGGGTGATCGCCCTGCCGGGGCGGATCGAGTTGGTGCCCACCCAGTCTCCAGCGGAGCTGCGTGGGTTTCTGCAGGGCAAGAACACTTTCCAGCGTGAGGCAGATCGGCTGTGACCGACACGCGGGTGGTGTGGATTCCTCGGGCTGGATTGAGCTGCGCGAACACGGGGAGGCCCAGGCCATACAGGCAGCCGCGGCCATGCAATGTGGGCAGGTGGTGGATCTCGACAGCCGGCTGGCTCTGGCGGCTGCCCAGCTCAGCCATGCGCTGCAGCTGCCGATGGCCGACAGCATCATCCTGGCCACGGCCCGGGATCACCAGGCCCGGCTACACACCATGGACAGCGATTTCTGCGGCATTGCCGATGTGGTGTGGATGGATTCCATCCCTTGAGTAGGCAATCGAGCCAGAGCGCGTCCCGCCTGTCTTGCCGCTGTCTCAGAAGCTGCTTGTGGGCCTGAACATCTCCCCACACGGCTGCAATCAATCTTCCGCTTTTCCCGCCCAATAGGATTCAGGGAGGCCATTGCGGCGATTGAGGGGATATTCCAGCAGGGACAAGGCTTCAAGGGTGTGCCACGGTAGAGTCCGTTGCTTCTCCTCTGCCTTGAGCTGATTCCAGACCCAGGTGCGTAGAACGTAGGGAAGATCTTCCAGCTCTTTGAGTTTTTTGCTGGATTGAAAGGGAAAGTGTTGTTGCTTGAGCAGTTGAAGCAACTTTTCCTGGGCATGGCTACAATTTCCAAGCCATGTGTAGAAGAATTCAAGCAGGTTGAAGCAGGTGCTTACATAACCTGCGATTGTGCAAATGGCTGCTGCTGGGGCGCATGCTCTTGGATCGTCGCCCACGGGACTGAGGTCGTCGCTCAGGGGGCTGAGGTCGATGGCTCGAAGTTAGGGGTCTGGAAGGTCTTCCTCCTTGGGCTGGCTGACCAACCACTTGCCATTGCGGCGGATGCGTTGGTTGCTGTCGTATTGATTTGGGATGTACCAACAAGCTCCCCTCAGCCAGAGGGTGGTGGGCACATTTGTGGCCATCTCGCAGATCAATGGGATCCATGAATAGCTAGATGTGGTCTCGTCAAGAGAGACCAAACAGCGATCAATAAGCCTGTGATTCTTGGAGATCAGATTTGCGAAGATATCGTTTTTCAGCTTGTCGATGAGGTCTTTAATGGGTTC
>JAPLGY010000774.1 GCA_026389955.1 Caldilinea sp.
GGACATTCTGTTTATCGACGAAATTCACCGGCTGGGGCGTGCAGTCGAGGAGATTCTTTACCCGGCGATGGAAGATTTTTCGCTCAACATTGTGGTGGGCAGCGGGCCCGGTGCCCGCAACATCCAGCTGAGTCTGCCCAGATTCACCGTCGTGGGGGCCACAACCCGGCTGGCACTCATGACCTCGCCGCTGCGCGCCCGCTTCGGCGTGGTCGAGCGTTTCGATTTTTATGAGCCGGCGGCGATCCAGGAGATCGTGGCGCGTGCCGCCCAGCTGCTGGGGACACAGATCGAGAGCGCTGGTGCCTGGGCGATCGCCCAGCGGGCGCGCGGGACTCCGCGGGTGGCCTTGCGTCTGCTGCGCCGGCTGCGCGACTACGCCCAGGTGCGGGCGCAGGGGGTGGTCAGCGCTGCTGTGGCCCGAGAGGCGCTGGGGCTGCTCGAAATCGACGAGCTGGGGCTGGACGACCTGGACCGCCGGGTGTTGGACGCCATCATCGTCAAGTTTGGGGGGGGCCCGGTCGGGCTGGAGACGATTGCGGCCAGCATCAGCGAGGAAGCAGACACGATCATGGACGTCGTCGAACCCTACCTGTTGCAGCTGGGCTTTCTGGACAGAACCTCGCGCGGGCGGGTGGCCACCCGCCCGGCCTACGCCCACCTCAGCCTGCCCTATCCCGAACGGGCCGAGCAGAGCGGTCTCTTCGGCTGAACGCGCTACTGCGCTGCTGCCATGCCCGTCAGCACGCTGAGGTTGTGCGCGTGGACCGTCCAGGCTTCTTCCGATTGGCGGTCACCCGGCAGCAGCGAGTCTGTGGTGCGCTCGATCGTCTCCAACGGCTCGCCGCGTGTGAGCAGGGCAGGAATCACCCGGCGCAGCCCGTGCAGATAGGCGACGTCGGCGGCCAGCCGCTCCATCACAGTCACTTTGTCGCGCATCGGCTCCCCTGCGTAGGGCACGCAAAGCTGAAAATTTTCCTGCCGGATCAGACGAGCCAGCAGGCGCAAGGTCTCCAGCTCGTCGCTGCCATCTGAACCGGCGACCATGCGGGGAGGCAGGGCATTGCTGGCATACTCTCCGCTCAACAACACACCGACCGCCGGCAAATAGATCACAGCGCCAGAACGCTGGGCATAGACGTCCAAAAAATGCTCGCCGACGCGCAGGTGGGCGACCCCCCCCGGCTGAAGCTCGACCTGGGGCAATGCAGCGAACGCGCGGTCGCCGGTGTAGAGTGCGGCGACTGTTTCGGCCAGATGAAAGCGGGTCGATGCATCTGCCGGCGGGTCGACGATCAGCAGCTGCTCTTCCCCCTGCGGCGTCCGTCCCAACACAAACAGGCTGTTCAACGGCGGGGTACCTTCCGTGAACAACTCAAGATTTGGATAAAGCTGCAGGATTTGCGGCTGTTTCGGGCTGGAGGAATCCAGCAGAGGAATCAAGGTGCTCATGGTCGATCAGCTCACACGGTTCTAAAGACCCCAACCACGGCAGCCGCACAGCCAGCTCGGCCGGCAAGTCGGCAACCACGATCTGGCCATCGGGCAGGATATAGATATCAGTCTCCACAGGCCATCGCAGCTCGGGGAGGGCGGGTTCAAGAGAGGGAGACATCGACATGGGTTTCGTCCTCAAAATACTCCCCAGTACGCGCGGTCTCTTCGATCTTGCCCAACTGTTCGAGCAGGGCGCTGACCGACTCGCACGCACTGCCTGGGACTCCTTTGACCGTGTAGGCGACCCGGCCGTCGGGCAAAATCGCGATCTCGATCTCCTGGTTTTGCATGGTTGCCTCCTGGCTCAGACCCAACGCCGCACAGTCATCCGGATGACACGGTCTGCGCCGGTCTGTTCTTCTACCAGCGTAAAACCGGCACGTTCTACCTCGCCGCGCACCTTGTGGTAGGCATAGCGCTGGTAGATGGCGTTGAGGGAAGGCTGGACGACCGCCATCTGCATATCGTCGCCGATCACCTCGTAACTCTCCTCGGCGCTGGTGCGGAAGGCAAATTTTACGCCTTTGACCTCGACCACCAACGGCACCTCGCCGCTGAAGCCGCTCCAGCGATGTGTGTAGCGCTGATTTTCGGCATAACGCAAGGACAGCTCGTCCAGCACCTGCTTGACCAATGTCAGGTCACGCACTTCTGTTTTGATACGTACGAATTTCGACATGGTTGGATCTGTATCTCCTCTCCGGCAGCTGAGCGGTGTTTCGGTGCGGTGTTTCGGTGCGGTGTTTCGGTCCCGGCTCCCGCCCAGCACTTCCAGGACACTCCTTCGAGAGGATTATACCACAAAACCTGCGGGAACAGGTGTACGGCGCGCGCCATCGGAGCACCTGAACTTAACGGCGCACGGCGTGTGGATGCGTTGCCTGGAACGGTTGGCGTCGATTCTGGAGGCGGAAGAGATGCGGAACCAGTCGAGTATCTGCGTTGAGCGTTGTAGGGCGATTTGGCAACTCGCCCTACAATTGGCGTTGCACACATGGCTGACACCCTGACAGACTACACACTCTTGAACGCCAGCGCCGCTGCGCCGATCACGCCAGCACGATCGCCGAGCAGGGCAGGGACAAGCTCCACGTTCACATAGCCCCGAGCAATCAGATAACAGCGTTCGCTCATGCTTCTCCGGATCGGCGCCAGGAAGAGTTCCCCAAGGTCGATCATGCCGCCGCCCACAACAATTTTTTCAGGTTCAAACAGGGAGACCAGCGTGGCGAAGCCAGACCCGAGCCGTTGACCGGCTCGCTGCACGATCCGGCTGGCCGTTCTGGGCCTGCCCACCAGCCAGGTCGCGCAGCAGGGTCTGTTCGCCTGCTGCGACCGCCTGCTGCCCAGAGCGGGCAATTGCCGGGCCAGCCGTCTGGGTCTCCAGACAGTCAGCGACGCCACAGTCACAGACAAAACCCTCTCCCTCGGCGAGGACTATGTGGCCAAACACGCCCGACATCCCGTGATGGCCGGCATAGAGCTGTCCCTCCACGACAATTCCGCAGCCAAGTCCGGTCCCCAGGGTCACCATGATGAGATTACGGCTGCCTTTGCCGGCGCCTACCCACACTTCCCCCAACGTAGCCACATTCGGGTCAGAATCTACGTACACAGGGACCCCAATCTCCTGGCGCAAGGCGTCGAGTGTCACCACACCCTGCCAATGGGCCATTTTGGGGGCAAAAACCAGCTCGCCGCGGACGCGATCCATCCAGCCCGGGATGCCAATACCGACCCCGCACAGATCTGCCAGCTGACAACCCGCCTGCGCTGTCACCTCCTGGATTGCCTGGAGCAGCACCTGTCTGCCCATCAAAGGGTCGACGATCGGGGAGGTCAGGCGCAGATGATGCAAAATCTGTCCTGTCGAGTCGATCACCGCAGCCCGCAAATTGGTTCCCCCCATATCCACACCGACCGCCAATGCCGGGGATGCAGGGGGATGCGCTGCACGGCCTTTCTTCCTCATCGAAGTTGGCTCCAGTCCAAGATGACCCCCATCACCGTGCTGCGCTCCGTCAGCAGCAGCCGATAGGCTGTTTGCGCAGCACGCCCATCTATCTGTTGGCTGACCAGCGCAGCCACGTTCATCTGTCCACGCGCCAGATAGGTGAAGAACAGCTCGATCATGTTCTG
>JAPLGY010000667.1 GCA_026389955.1 Caldilinea sp.
GCGGCAGGCATGGTCGGTCACCCCATCCATCGGGGCCAACCCAACGATGGGACGCGGCAGCTGCTGCCAAAAATGTGTGCTGTGTACGCCAGACCCGGTCAAGCTGCACCCTTCCGAATCGCTTCCGCTGTAGAGAGCCGCTGCACAGGCACCCCTCGCCGACGCAGCCAAAGCTCTGCGTCCGCAGCCTGCGGGGACTCGACCAGCCAGACCTGGCTGGCCCGTGCGGCGGCCTCCAGGTCCCTGCCGACCTGCAGCGGAACCGCCCCGGCCAGCTCCAGCAGAGCGTACAGGATCTCCAAGGAGGCCGGCACCTCCGCCAGATACAGGTAGGGCAGGCCGGACGGCTCCCCGCCGCGGGCAAGCGGCTCCAGCTGCGTCGGCGCAACCGGCCTGAGCCGCCGCTGGAAGCTGACCCGCACCAGGTTCAGACCGGTCAAGCTGACCGTCGTCCACACCCCCAGGTCATCGGGCATGATGCGGTAGAGGCCGGCGCCAAGCGGCTTGAACTCCACACCGTACATCCCCTGCTCCGCTCGGGAACGTGTCGGGAGCGTGTATTCTTCTTCTTCTCCCTGGTAGACGCGCACCGGATGGTTGGGCTTGCCTTCGATTTCGACCTGCAGGGCGCTGAAGCCGGGCATCGACCCCGCTTCCGTGGCCGTCGCTTCCCACAGACTGGCCAGCGGGGCAAACTGCACCGACCACCCGCCCACACCGTCGATTTCGATCTGCGGCTGCTCGTAGCCCCCCTCCGCATAGAGCCCGTAGACCCCTGCGGCCAACCCGCTGAACGTGGCCCGCCCGCTCTCGTCGAGCTGCAGCCGCTGCTCGTTGCCGACCGCATCCACCAGCCGAACCTGCCGCCCAGCTCCCTCTGGCACAGAGACCGCCAGCAGACCCTGCCCAGGAGGCGGCGGCCCCTCCTCGGCGCGCGGGCTCTCCGGCAGCAGCAGGTCGACCGCAACCTGGTTGCGTCCGTCGAGCGCCACATCGGCGACGGTCGTGGTCTCTTCGTGGCCTGCAACCTGCACGGTATAACGCCCCGCTTCCAACCCCTCAAACCGGTAGCGGCCTTCCTCCCCAACCTCCTGCTCGCGACGCCCGGCGTCTCCCCAGAGCAGCACCCGCCGGGGCTGGCCGGGCGCCCCCCCGCGCACAGAGCCGCCGATCGTCGACTCGGCAGCCGGTGCCGCTGCCGAGACCACCCCAAACACAAATTCCACCAACGGGATCGTGCGCTTGTCGATCCGGACGCGCGCCTCGAGCTCGACAGCCCGCCCGTCGGGCTGGGGCGCGCCCTCGACTGTCACAAGGGAGTAGCCTTCTTCAAGCCCGGTGATGCGACAGGCGGCAGCACCCTCGTCCGGCGCTGTACCGCTGACCCCCTCCGCGACCACCCCTTCGGTGCCGTGCACCACAACGCGCAGCCCCGGGTGCCGCGGCACCGAGACCACCACCGCACCGATGCCCGCAGTAGTCTCGGCAGGACGCACGGTGTACCCCCAACCCGCCAGCCGCAGGTCGACCGTTGCCGGGTCGCGGCCGTTCAGCTTCAGTGTTTCCAGTTCGGTGCCTGCCGGCTCGACGCGCAGGCTGTAGTCTCCCGCCGCCAGCCCGACAAAACGATAGCTGCCATCTTCGCGCACCAAAGTCACCCATTCTTCGCCGCTCTGTTTGTGCACCAACAGCACCCCAGCCCCAGCCCCCCCAGCGACATGCCCTTCCACACTGGAGCGGCCAGCCGCAGCAGGGGGCAGCGGCAGGCTGAGCCGAACAACCACCTCGCGCTGGCCTTGCTGCAGCAGCACCTCTTCGCTGTAGTGGGCGTCGGGAATTTGCAGAACGTAAAGCCCTTCGGCCAGGTCGGCAAACTCAAAGACACCGGTGCTGTCCAGCGCCACCTCCGCCACCCGATGCCCCGCACGCAGAAGACAAAGCTGGGCCGCCCCCCGCACATTGGCGACACTGCCGCGCAGCAGGATGGCAGACGCATTGCCCGCAAGGGCGCGCGCCTTTTTGGGTTCGGCCTGCAGCGCCCGCACGATCGGCAACTGGCCTCCTGGCCAGCGATCGCTGTACCAGGCATGCTCTTCCCACCAGCTGCTGGCGCTGCCCAGCCGCTCATTGGCCACCAGCCAGAACGCAGCACAGAAAAAGTAGTCAGGAGCCACCTTGAAACGTTGGCTGACCCCCATCATGACCCGGCAGGCCTCCAACGTCTGGGCCATATGCAGATCCGGCGTCGTCGCCGGGTAGCGTGGGTCGCTGTCTTCGCCCACCAGATAGCCGCTCTCGGTGGCCAAAACAGGCAGGCTGTGCCCAAGATGTTTGCGGTTCAAAGCGTCAAAATGTTCGTAGGCCAGCCAGCAGGCAGGGTCGTCCGCAACCGCTGCCCCCGGGCTGCGCCGGTCGTAGCGCAGCCGGTTGACCTCTTCCAGCGTGCGCCCCCGCCAGCCATCGGACGACCAGGGCTCGTTCGCCACTGCCCGGTAAAAACGCTCGGTGAACGCCCCCCCCTCCTGGTTGCCGCTGTCGTACGGGTAGTCGAGCGGCCGATTGCGCGGGTAGTTGTGCACCGCCTGCCAGACCGGCCCATCCAACAGATCCCGACGCCCAGCAGCCACAATCCGCCCCACCAGATCCCACTGGCTGCCATTGGACAAGGCCGGAATCGCCGGCATCCCCCCGCGCTCCAGAATGACTTCGGCTGTGGCGATCGTGTTTTCTACGGTGAGTTCCACCCCATTGATCGGAACCCGGCCCCCTTTCCACTCCACATCGACGTCGGGCTCGTTGTTGAACTCAAAATACCGCACGCCGACCCGAATCAAGGTGTCCAGGTGGACCCGCTCCTTGACCCCCAGCAGCCCAGGGTTGGGCGCCGGCCGGTACAGCCGCACGATCGGAAAAAACCCTTCCGCCAGCAGCAGCTCACAAAACTCCAGCGCACCGTCATGGTTGAAGATCTTGACCCACTTCACCCCCATCGCCCTGAGCTCAGGAATCCAAAAATCACGGATTTTCCCCATGCCCACAGCGGCAGCCTGGCCCGCCGACCAGTGAATCCCTATCCCCGTATCGTTGGCTGGCCTTGGATAATCGTTCAGGTCCATCGCTTCGACCACTCACAGTGCAGCAGAAATATCAGACACTCACCCCTACCATTGCAGCTCTCAGTATACTCTACTCGCCATCCAGCGAGAAACAGCTTCGTTTGGGAAGCTCGATCCACACACCCGCTGCGCTCTTTTCGGCTTGGGCCCAGTTTTCAGCTTGGGCCAAGATCGGGTATTGTTGCAGAGAGGTCGTTTTGTCAGAGTCAACCAGGACAGCTCATGGAATTGGTTCAAAATCTTGTCAACCGTGTCGCAGAAAATGTACGCCAGGTGATCGTCGGCAAAGACGAAGAGATCCGCCTGACCCTCCTGGCTATGCTCTGCGAAGGACATCTGCTGATCGAGGATGTGCCCGGGGTGGGAAAGACGATGCTGGCACGCGCCCTTGCCCTGAGCGTCGGCTGTTCGTTCCGCCGCATCCAATTTACCCCGGACATGCTGCCGACCGATGTGACCGGTGTCAGCATCTACAACCAAAAAACCCAGCTCTTCGAGTTCCGCCCAGGCCCCATCTTTGCCCAGATCGTCCTGACCGACGAGATCAACCGGGCGACCCCAAAGACCCAGTCCGCCCTGCTCGAAGCGATGGAAGAACGCCAGGTCACTGTCGACGGCACCACCTACCCGATCCCCCAGCCGTTTCTGGTGCTGGCCACCCAAAACCCGATCGAATACGAGGGGACCTTTCCGCTGCCCGAAGCCCAGGTCGACCGCTTTATGCTGCGCATCCACCTCGGCTACCCCAGCAAACAAAACGAGATCGACGTGCTCAATCGCCAGAGCACACACCACCCGATCCAAGATCTCCGCCAGGTGCTCAGCGCCGACGAACTGATTGCGGCCCAGCAGGCCCTTCGGACAGTGTATGTCGACGACCTGGTCAAAAGCTATATCGTCGACCTGGTCAACAGCACACGCGACCACCCCGACATCTACCTGGGGGCCAGCCCACGGGGCAGCCTGGCCCTGTTCCACGGCAGCCGTGCCTGGGCGGCGATCCAGGGGCGCAACTACGTGCTGCCCGACGACATCAAACGGCTGGCCGAGCCGATGCTGGCCCACCGTCTGATCGTGGCTCCTTCGGCCCGCATCAAGAATGTCACGCCGCGACAGATTGTCGAAGAGCTCCTGCAGCATACTGCGGTGCCCGGTGCCCGGGTACGGGTGCGCTGACCGCCCCATGTCCCCCTGGGTCTTTCCGCTGCAACGTGCGGCCTTGCGGCAGAGCGCTTTGAACCGAACAACGCCATGAATTCTCGTCTGCTTTTTTTGCTGGCAGCCACGGCGGCAGCCTGGACGATTGCGCTCAACACAGGCCGCGAGCTTGCTTTCAGCCTGGCCTATCTCTTCACCGGGTTGATGGGCGGCAGCCTGTGGTGGGCCTGGCAGAGTGTCCGCAGTCTGCGCGCGCTGCGGCGCACAAAATCCCGCCGCAGCCAGGTCGGCCAGTATGTCGAAGAACAGTTTGAGGTGACCAACCACGCCCTCTGGCCCAAGCTCTGGCTGGAATTTGAAGATCAGTCCACGCTGCCCTGGCACAGCGCCAGCCGCGTCCTGAACGCTATGGGCCACCGGGGAACCCAACGCTGGTTGGTCAGGACACTCTGCCAGCAGCGCGGCCGCTTTCGGCTGGGCCCGGTCGTCCTGCGCAGCGGCGACCCGCTTGGCATCCTGCGCCGAGAGCTGCCGCTCGCCGGCGAGACTTTTGTCACCGTCTACCCAGCCACCTTCGAGATCGCCACGTTTGAGCCCGCAGTTTCTGAACTCACCGGCGGCGAGGCCCGCCATCGACGCACCCATCAGATCACCTCCAGCGTCGCCGGCCTCCGCGAATACGCCACAGGAGACAGCCTTCAGCGCATCCACTGGCCCACCACCGCACGCATGCAGCGGCTGATCGTCAAAGAGTTCGAGCTGGACCCGACCGCCGATGTCTGGATCTATCTCGACCTCTGTCAGAGCGCTGCGGCCGCTCTCCCCTGGGGCACTCGCCCGCCCGAGTCGCCGCTCTTTCGGGCTGGCCAGCGGCGCCCCCCGCTTGAACTGCCCCCCGACACCACCGAGTACGGCGTCGCCGCCGCCGCCAGCCTGGCCCGCTACTACCTTCTGCGCAACCGCGCAGTCGGGATGAACAGCCGCGGCCGCACCCGCGAATGGGTGCAGGCCGACCGTGGAGAACGGCAGCTCAACAAGTTTCTCGAAACCCTTGCCGTCGTCGAAGCTGCCGGGTCGTTGCCCTTTGCCCACCTGATCGCCACCGACGGCATCCGCCTCCACCGCAACGATATGTTGATCGCCATCACCGCAGACGACGACCCAGCCTGGGTCACGGCGCTCCAACTGCTCCAGCGCCGCGGCGTCCACAGCGTCGCTGTGCTGATCGACAGCAGCACCTTCGGCACGCCCCGCACCTACACCGCTGTCCAGGCTCAGCTGCTGGCCTTGGCAATCCCCTGCTACCGCCTCCGCCGCGGGGACGATCTCGGCCGCAGCCTGGCCACCCCCCTCCCCCGCTGACCGCCAGATCAAAGCCTGGCCCGCCCCAGCACCTCCGTCTGCAACGCAAACAGCTGCCGAATCCCATGTTCCGCCAGCATCAACATCGCATTGAGCGCCCCCCGGCTGAAGGGCGCCCCCTCGGCAGTGCCCTGAATCTCCACAAAACGGCCGTCCGAGGTCATGATCACGTTCATGTCTACCTCCGCCTTCTGGTCGAGTTCATAGTCGAGGTCCAACACAGCCTTGCCAGCCACAACCCCAACACTGACCGCAGCCACTGCCTCTTTCAACACCCCCGGCCCAATCACCTTGCGCTTTTCCAGCCGCTTGATCGCCAGGGCCAACGCCACATAGCCGCCCGTGATCGAAGCGGTGCGCGTGCCGCCGTCGGCCTGTATCACGTCGCAGTCCACCACGATCTGCCGGTCGCCCAGACGCGTCAGATCCACCCCAGCCCGCAGGCTGCGTGCGATCAGCCGCTGGATCTCCTGCGTCCGCCCCCTGGGATATTGTGTCTCGCGCTGGTTGCGCTGTTCGGTGGCGCGCGGCAGCATGGCGTATTCCGCAGTCACCCACCCCTGTTTCGGCCGCGCATTGGCAAGCCAGCGCGGCAGCGTCTCCTCGACCGTGGCGTTGCACAATACACGCGTGTTCCCCATGCTGATCAACACCGATCCCTCCGGATAGATGATGTAGTCCAACTCCATTGTCACCGGACGCAGTTCGTCCAGGGTGCGGGTCACAGCCACAGCCATTTCCTTTCCACCAGCGGCCTGCACCGCTGCACCAGGAGAGCCAATAAAAAAACGGCTCTTCTTTTCAGAAGGACCGCTCTGTGGACCTAAAGGGACTTGAACCCTTGACCTCTACAATGCCATTGTAGCGCTCTCCCAACTGAGCTATAGGCCCATATTTTTTCTTATTCGAAGTATACAGCAGTCTTTCCAGAATCCCAAATACTGACCTTGCCTGAGAAACGTTTGGACAGCCGTGTGGACCAGAGGGGACTTGAACCCCTGACCTCTACAGTGCGATTGTAGCGCTCTCCCAACTGAGCTACTGGCCCGTACCTTTTTCACTGCAAACAAGTATACCAAAGCCAGACGCTCTGGTCAAATCTGCACCCTGCTCCAAGGCTCACCGGCAGCCCAAAGGCTCCACACAACTCATTTTTGAACAGAATGTTAATCTCCCGATAATCTGCCTCCTGTAGTATCATCTTTGTGACAAAGCGTCTGCACAGACTGCGCGCAGCCGTCAAAAAGAGAGGATCCCAAAAGAGAGGGCCGGGGAAACGGATGAAACCACGCGAACATTTCGACCGTGAACTGCAACAGCTGAGCGATGCCATCCTGCTCATGGCCAGCCGGGTCGAGGAAGAGCTGTCGATCGTGCTGGCCGCCTACGAACGGCTGGAACCCACCCTGGCCTCCGTCGTGAGTGACCTCGACCGCCAGGTCAACAAGATGCGCTTTGAGATCGAAGAGCAATGCCTGCTGCTGATCGCACGCCAGCAGCCGACCGCAAGCGATCTGCGGCTGATCATCGCCTCGCTCAACATGATCGTCGACCTCGAACGCATGGGCGACCAGGCCAAAGGGGTCGCCAAAGCGCTCAAGCGCCTCCACAACAAACCGCTGGAAAAACTGCCGAGCGAGATCGCCGACATGGGCCACCTGGTGCTGACCATGCTGCGCCGGATCAAGGATGCCTACGCCAACCGGGATGTGGCCCTGGCCCAGCAGGTCGCCCGCCAGGACGACGAGGTCGACAAGCTCTACGCACGCGCCTTCACCCAGCTCATGTTCCGGCTCTCCAGCTCCAACTCGCTCGAGCAAACCCAGGACGACTACGAGGTGCTGCGCATCGCCCGCGAGTTCGAACGCTTCGGAGACCTGATCACCAACGTGGCCGAGCGACTGGTCTTTATCGTGACCGGCAGCATGGAAGAGACCAACCTCGAAGCCGAACAAAGCTGACAGCTGCCCCCTGCGCTCGTTTCCCTGCGCCCTCCCGCTTTATGCCATCCGCCCCAGCTCGGCTATAATGCGGAATTACAGCGATCACTTTCAATTTTTCGGTGCGCGGATCGCAGCGCAGGCAGGCAGGGGGCTAGCTTATGTCCGCTTCACACTCTGAACCGAAGCACACCCGACCATACGAGCCGGCCGCCGCACGTGTGCGCGGCTTTGGCGCCACCGTTTTTGCCGAATTCACCGCGCTGGCCAACGCCACCGGCGCCGTGAACCTTGGCCAGGGCTTCCCCAATTTCGCCGCCCCCGACTTCGTCAAAGAAGCCGGCCGCAACGCCATCGCCGCTGACCTCAACCAGTATGCCCGCAGCGCCGGCCACCCCCACCTGGTCGAGGCGCTGAGCCAGACCTACAGCCCGCTCTTCGGCCGCACACTCGACCCGCTGCGCCAAATCCTCGTCACAGTCGGCGCAACCGAAGGCATCTTTGCCACCATCCAGGCGCTGGTCAACCCCGGCGACGAGGTCCTCCTCATCGAACCCTTCTACGACAGCTACCCCGCTGCCGTCCTGATGGCCGGCGGCCACCCCGTCTACGTGCCGCTGCGCCACCGCCCAGCCCACACCGCCAGCGCCGCCCGCTGGACCCTCGACCTGGACGAGCTGGCTGCCGCTCTCTCGCCGCGCACCCGGCTCTTGATTCTCAACACCCCCTCCAACCCGCTCGGCAAGGTCTTCACACGCGCCGAACTGCTCGCCATCGCCGATCTGGCCTGCACACACAATTTGACCGTGCTCAGCGACGAAGTCTACGAATGGATGGTCTATGCACCCGCCGAGCACATCCGCATCGCCACGCTGCCCGGCATGTGGGAACGCACCGTCACCCTGGGCAGCGCCGGCAAAACCTTTTCCGTCACCGGCTGGAAAATTGGCTGGGCCATCGCACCCGACCACCTGATTCACCCAATCGTGATGGCACATCAGTGGATCCCATTTTCGGTCAGCACCCCCCTCCAGGAGGCAGTGGCCGTCGCCCTGGACGAGAGCCCTGCACGGGGCTATTTTTCCTGGCTGAGCGAAATGTACCAGGCCAAACGCGACCGCCTGCTCGACGTGCTCGACCAGGCCGGCCTCTCGCCGATGGTGCCAGACGGCTCCTACTTTATCATGGTCGATACCCACCCGCTCGAGGTGCCGGTTGCCCCAGGAGAACGCCGAGACGTGGCCGTCTGCCGTTGGCTGACCCGCGAGGTGGGCGTGGCAGCCATCCCACCCAGCCCCTTCTACAGCCCTGCCCACCAGGAGCTCGCCGACCATCTGGCCCGCTTTACATTCTGCAAGAGCGACGACCTGCTCGACGAGGCCGCCCGCCGGCTCGGCCGGCTGCGCACACTCCGCTAAACCCACACCTGCGCCGTTTTTACAAGAGGAACCAGGGTATGCACTTTGCAACAATTCAAGGGAATATCACCCACTGCACCGCCGATTGTCTCGTGGTCAATCTGTTTGAAGGGGTCAGCACCCCAGGGGGCGCCACCGGAGCGGTCGACGCCGCCCTCGACGGCGCCCTGCAGACCCTGATCGCCAGCCGCGATTTCGACGGCAAGGCGGGCGACACCGCCTTGCTCTACACCCACGGACGGCTGCCCGCACCGCGCGTGCTGGTCGTCGGATTGGGCAAAGCAGAAAAATTTGACACAAACGGCGCACGCAAGGCCGCCGCCGTCGCCTACAAGGCGCTGGCCAGGCTCAAAGGCGTCCAACACTTCGCCACCATCGTGCATGGGGCTGGAATCGGCGGCCTCGACGCCACCGCTGCAGCGCAGGCCGTGGCCGAAGGCACGGCGATGGCCTCCTATCGAGCCCCTAGCTACAGACGTACCGCCCCCGACCCCGGCCCCACCGCATGCACCGTTGTCGAAAATGACCCGCTGCGCCTGCCCGACATCGCCGACGGCGTGCGCCGCGGCGAGCAGATCGCAGCCGGCGTCAACCTGGCACGCACCCTTTCCAACGAACCCCCCAATCTGCTCTACCCTGCAGAAATTACACAGCGCGCACGCACCATGGCCGCCACCGTCGGGCTGCAGTGCACCGTCCTCGGCGAAGAGACGATGCGCGAGCTGGGCATGGATATTTTGCTCGCCGTGAGCCGCGGCAGCGCCCACGAGGCACAGCTGATCCTCCTCGAACACCAACCCGCCGGCACCGAAAACCAGCCCCCCCTCGTCCTGGTCGGCAAGGGAATTACCTTCGACACCGGCGGCATCAGCATCAAACCGGCCGAACGCATGGAAGAGATGAAACACGACATGAGCGGAGCCGCCGCCGTGATCGGTGCCATGCAGGCGATCGCCCAGCTCGGCCTCCAGCGCCGGGTGATCGGCGTGGCCGCCTGCGTCGAAAATATGCCCGACGGCAACGCCTTCCGCCCCGGCGATATTCTGACCGGAATGACCGGCAAAAGCACCGAAATCCTCAGCACCGACGCCGAAGGCCGCCTGATCCTGGCCGACGCCCTCGCCTATGTGGCCCGCTATCAACCACAAGCCGTGGTCGATCTGGCCACGTTGACCGGCGCCATCGGAATTGCCCTCGGCTCCCAAGCCGCCGGCCTCTTCAGCAACCACAACGGCCTGCAAGAAGCCCTGATCGCCGCCTCCCACCAGAGCGGAGAACGACTCTGGCCTATGCCAATGTGGGACGAGTACAACGAAGCCATCAAAGGCGATATGGCCGAAGTCAAAAATTCTGGAGGACGCACCGGCGGCGTCTCCACCAGCGCCAAGTTTATCGAACATTTCACCGAAGGCTACCCCTGGGCCCATCTCGATATCGCCAACGTGGCGTGGAGCACCGCCGAACGAGAGGCCACTCACCCCAAAGGCGCGACCGGCTATGGGGTCCGCCTGCTGGTCGCACTCGCCGAAGCCCCCCTGGACAGGATAAAATGATGGATATCCCCTCCACACACCCGCTCTTCAGCCGCCCCCCAATCGCCACAGCCACCCTCGGCGCACTGGCGCTGACAACCCTGCCCCTGGCAGCCAGCGCCGCACCCGCCTACCAGGAACCCTCCAGCGCCGGGCCGGCGCTGGGCCCCTTGCTGCTGGCCCTGCTGGCAGCCGCCTTCCTCGTCGAACGCGGCGTCGAACTGCTCTGGAGCTACAGCGAATGGATCCTGCTCAGCAGCGGACGGATGCAGGCCTCTGCACTCCACTCTTCTAATTATGTCAAATTTAAGGTTGGAACCAGCGTGCTGCTGGGGGGGGCTGCCGGTGTCGGGCTCGCCAATCTGTTCACGCTCCATCTGTTCGCCGCCTTGCAGCCCCTGACCCTCGGCCTGATCGGGCCGCTGCCCGCCAACTGGGATGTCCTGCTCTCCGGGCTGATCGTCGGCGTGCTGGCCAAACCGCTCCACGACACCGTCGGCATCCTGGCCGCCTTCAAAACCTTCCTGGAAGGCGCCGCGGTGCACCAGCGTGAGGCGGCCGGCGCTGCACTCGCCGACGGGGTACTCAAGCTCGCCCAAAGCGACGCCCAAAATATGCTGGAAGTCCCAGGTGCCGGGCCGACCCGGCTCATGCCCAGCTACGGCGACGAGGAACCCACAGAAAAAAGCATCTCCCCCACCGACCGCTA
>JAPLGY010000753.1 GCA_026389955.1 Caldilinea sp.
GCGCGCGCCGCAACCACCCGTCGCTCTTCCTCGGCCAGAGCACCGGTGAGCGACTGGGCCTGGCCAGTGGCACGCATGCACACCGCAATCAGCGAAGCCAACAAATTGGTGGAAACCGCCAGACGCGACCCTTTCGGAATACCGTTGACCTGGCTGACCAACTCAATGCCACAGCCAGGACGAATCAGACGCCCCAGCAGGTCAGCCAGCGACTGGCCTGACCCCTCTATGCCAGGCGGAACCACCCCAGCAGCAATGACAGCCGCCTTGAGCAACCCCAGATGGTCTCGCGCAAAGTCAAATACTTCGGCCAACGAGGTGATCTCGGCGCTCGCCCCCAGGTCGACGCTGACCAGCCGCAAGATCGGCTGGTCGATCACCCGAAAAAAGCTTTCCACCGGCGGACGCGGAGCCCCACTGCCCTGCCCACGCACGGCCAGGTCGATCGAGATGTTGAGCACCCGCGCACCCTCGGGATAGTCCATGCCCAAAAAGAAAATGTCGCTCCAGCCGCTGTGGCTCAGATCCATACGCACTGGGGTCGCCTCGTGCAAAACCGGAAACAACCCCTCCGGGGACACCTGCCCCAGCAGCTCACGCACCCGCAGCGGCTGGTCCGCCGGATGGCCGATGCGGAACATCCACTGGTTGCCGCGCACCGAACGCACGCTGCGCCGCACCTGGTTGGCCAGGGTCTGAAAGCCCAGCCGACGGTAGGCTTCTGCCCGCGCACTGGCCGTGGCGTCGCTGAGCGGCGCAGCCAGCAGCAGGTCGATGGCCTCTTCAAAACGACGCTTGAGCAGGTTGTCGTACCCCTCGAAAGGCACCCACCCCCCCCGCCGCCAACCCTGCCTTGCCCGGCAGGTGAAACCGATAGATGGCATACAAAAAAAAGAGCGCACGCACCCGCTCGTACAGGTTGTCGCTCTGCCGACGAAACCGGTCGAGCGCAGCACACTCGCCCAGCAGTTCCTCCAACGTGGCAGAACGACAGAAGAGATCCAACGAACGGTTGCGCAGCTCAGAATGACGCGCGGTGATGATCGAAATCAGATGGCTCATCGGAATAGATAAAAAACATTGGGCCTGTCCAGCCAAGGATGACAATGCTTCCTATTGTAACGCAAAATTCCTCCAGACAGGAGTTCTCCCCCCCGCCAGATCGGCCTGGAATACAAAATTCCCCCTTCCCAGAGCAGACAGGGTGTGCTAGAGTAGAAGTATCACACGTTTCTGCACATTCTTGCGCAACGGCGCGCAGAAAAGGAGCACGACAATGTGGCAGCCGCAAAGATGGATGGTTCTGTTTTGGATCGCGCTCTTGGGCTGTCTGCTGGCCTCACCCCCCGCCACAGCCCAGGTCGTTTCCCCAGCCGGCGAACCCAACGACACGTTCGGCAGCGCAACCCCCGTGGACCCCTCTGCCTCCTGGCAGGCAACCCTCTTCCCCCAGAGAGACAGCGACTGGTATGTCTTCCAGGTGGACCATCAGGGCGAACTGCAACTCCAGATCAGCGCTGTCGCCCCCAATCTCGACCTCGTGGTGCGGGTCTGGACCGCCAACAAAGATCTGCTCCACGACTGGATTTCCCCCCTCAACCAAGGCGGGGAGACTTTGGGCACCGTCGACCTGCCTGAACCTGGCCGGTATCTTCTGGAGGTGCGCGATGGCAACGACAGCGATGCCTCCGAACAGCCCTACACCCTGACGACGCTGTTCACCCCCACCGTCGACCCCAACGAGCCCAACCCCGCCTTTGGCCTGGCGACAGCGCTCGCTTTCGACCAGCCCATGCAGGCAACCATTCTGCCACACAGGGATGCCGACTGGTACACCTTTGCGGTCGAACAGCATGGCGAGCTGCAGGTGGCAATCACCGACTCCCCCGCCAACCTGGACATGGTCTTCCGCGTCTGGAACGGCAACCATGAACTGCTCGCCGACTGGCAGACCCCCCTCAACCAAGGCGGAGAGACCCTGGCCACCGTCGACCTGCCCCAGCCAGGACGCTACTATCTCGAACTTCGCGACGGCAGCGACAGCGACCGCAGCGTTGACCCCTACACGCTGACCGTCCGGTTCCTCCCCTCCGCAGATCTCTTTGAGCCCAACGCCGGCTATGGGACAGCAGCCCCCCTCAAAATCGGAGAGAGCCTCCTCGCCACCCTGCTGCCCAGCGGAGACAACGACTGGTTCGTCTTCACTGTCGACCGACACGGCGAACTGCGCATCTCTGTGACCGAGGTGCCCCCCGAGCTGGCCGTCTTTCTGCGGTTCTGGTACGCCAACCAAGATCTGGTCTACGATTGGTTCCGCCCTCGGGCACCCGGCGGCAACACAGACGCACGCTTCGACCTCGGCAAGCCAGGACGCTATTTTCTGGAGCTTCT
>JAPLGY010000520.1 GCA_026389955.1 Caldilinea sp.
GATCGATCAGGACAGTGGCGTCGGGAAAAAAGATCTTCCTGTCCTGGGCCAGCATCATGTAGACACCGCTGACCCAACGGCCTTGCTGCGCGCCGACGCACTGCAGCGCCGGGCGCAGCACGTCGGGGTAATTGTAGGCCAGCCCGGCGAGGAAAGCGTCTGCGTCGCCGCATTCTACCATCATCGGCCCGAAGTACATCTTCTGCCGCATCAGCTCACGGGCCCGAGACAGGGTCACCCCGCGCCGTTGGCGTTTGGCGTAAAAATGTTCGGCGTACTCGGCCTGCTTGGGAGCGGAGACCGGGTCGATGATCTCCGGCTCCCAGTGCAGTCCGATCTCCTCCAGCTGCCGGTGGATCTCCTCGACATGGCCGAGCAGGATCGGGTGGGCAATCCCATGCAGTTGCGCTTCGTGGGCTGCACGCAGGACCCGGGGCTCCCGCCCTTCGCCGTAGACCACGCGCTTTGGCGCTTTGCGGGCCTGGGTTTCGAGCAGATACATGGTCTGCGCCCCTTGGCCCTGCCGTGCGGCCAGCCTCTCCAGGTAGGCGTCCAGGTCAAGCGAACGGCGGGCCACACCGCTCTCTATAGCGGCCTTGGCCACCGCCGGGGCAATCCACATCATCACGCGCGGGTCCAACGGTTTGGG
The DNA here is from genome assembly GCA_026389955.1 of Caldilinea sp. Next base: position 650 of record JAPLGY010000520.1, read on the forward strand.
GAGGATGTACTCGCGGCTGAAATGCAGTTCGCTCAGCCCATACGCCCGAATCACGCTGTCGGGAACATCCTCCTTGGCCAGGGCCGCCAGCGCTTTGGTGGCCGCCAGCTTCATCTCCATATTGATCTTGCGCGCCCGCACATCCAGGGCCCCGCGAAAGATGAAGGGGAAGCCCAGCACATTGTTGACCTGATTGGGATAGTCGCTGCGCCCTGTGCCAAAGATGGCATCGTTGCGCGCTGCCTGCACCTCTTCGTAGGTGATCTCTGGGTCCGGGTTGGCCATGGCAAAGAGGATCGGGTCGCGCGCCATGCTGCGTACCATCTCACGGGTGACGCAGTTGGCGACCGAAAGCCCGACGAAGACATCTGCCCCCTCCATCGCCTCGGCCAATGTGCGCGCAGCCGTCTCGATCGCGTAGGCCTCTTTGAACTTGTTCATGCCGACGGTGCGTCCTTTGTAGATCACCCCCTTGCTGTCGCACAGGATCACATTTTCCGGCCGGACCCCCAGCGCCAGGTAAAGATCGGCCGTCGCAATCGACGCAGCGCCCGCCCCGTTGAGCACCACCCGGACCTTGTCGATTTGCTTGCCGACCAGTTCCAGCGCGTTGAGCAGCCCAGCCCCCGAGATGATGGCGGTGCCGTGTTGGTCGTCGTGGAAGACCGGGATATCGACCCGCTTTTGCAGTTCGGTCTCGATGTAAAAACATTCAGGAGCTTTGATGTCTTCCAGATTGATCCCACCCAGCGACGGCGCAATCATTTCACCAAAACGGATGATCTCGTCAGGGTCTTTGGAATCCACCTCGATATCAAAGACATCGACATCGGCAAAACGCTTGAAAAGCACGGCCTTGCCCTCCATCACCGGCTTGGCGGCCAGCGGCCCGCGGTCTCCAAGCCCAAGAATTGCAGTCCCGTTGGAGATGACGGCTACCAAATTGCCCTTGGCCGTGTAGTCAAAAGCCAGCTCAGGGTCGTCGGCGATCGCCAACACCGGATACGCAACCCCTGGCGAGTAGGCCAGAGAGAGGTCACGCTGCGTTTCCATCGGTTTGGTGGCAACAATTTTGAGCTTGCCAGGTCTGCCCTGCGCATGGTATTCCAAAGAATCCTGTTTGAGGTTGCCCATCTGTCCACCTGCTTTCTCGGCAACAAACGTACGATCTGCCTTCCCTCCCGATCGTACATGGCCGACCTTCGCCATACAAGCTGGACTTGTCCACAAAATTGCAGGAGAGATGTCCCTTTTTGGACGGTCCAGGTTGGGCGGTCTACGGCTGCACCGCCGGCGTCCCCTCCCGATCCAGCGGAATATCGGCCCGCCAGCGAGAATCCGCCAGGATCTTGGCGGCATCCACCCGCTCCCGATAGCGGCCAGCGACCTCGATAACTTCTTGCAGAAGCCCTTCGCTCAGCGTAATTGGGTTGAGCCCCAGTTCCAAAAACTGCTTGTTGTGGATGAGCAGCTCGTTGTCTGGCGCTTCGTTGCGCGGGTTCACGTAGTGCCTGATGTCGGCACCGGTCAGTTCGGCAACCAGCTCGGCCAACGTCCGCACCCGGTGTGTTTCGGTCGCCTGGTTGAAGATTTTGACGCGCTGCTTGCGGGCGGGCGGGTTCTGGATCGCCAGCGAGATACAGCGGACGGTGTCGCGCAGATGGATAAAGGCGCGTGTCTGGCCGCCGCTGCCATAGATGGTCAAGGGATGGCCCAGCGCAGCCTGAACCAAAAACCGGTTGAGCACGGTGCCGTAGTCCCCCTCCCAGTCAAAACGGTTGATCAGGTCAGCATGAAGCAACGTCTCTTCTGTGTTGGTTCCCCACACAACCCCCTGATGCAGGTCGGTCACCCGCACGTCGTCGTTCTTGTTGTAATAATAAAACAGCAGCGCATCCAACGTCTTGGTCATGTGATAGATGCTGCCCGGATGGGGCGGATAGGGGATCTCGATGGCCCGATCCGTGCCGTCGACCTCGACCTTCACCGTCAGATAGCCCTCCGGGATCGACAACCCGGCGGTGCCGTAGCCGTAGACCCCCATGGTGCCCAGATGGACCAGATGTACGTCTACGCCCGACTCGACGATCGCGCAGAGCACGTTGTGGGTGCCGTTGATGTTGTTGTCGACTGTGTATCGTTTGTGGCGGGGGGACTTCATCGAATAGGGGGCGGCCCGCTGTTCGGCGAAGTGGACGATGGCTTTCGGCCGCACTGTCTCGATCAGCTGCAACAGGGCAAGATATTCCTCGGCAATATTCAGGTTGTGAAATTTGATGGTGTTCCCGGTCAATGCCTGCCAGGTCCGAATTCGGCGATCGATGGGCTGAATCGGCGTCAAAGATTCACAGCCGAGCTCGATGTCGATCTTGCGCCGCGAAAGGTTGTCCACAAGGACGATCTCATAGCCCTCGCTGGAAAGGCGCAGCGCCGTCGGCCATCCACAGAATCCATCTCCTCCCAACACCACAATCTTTTCTCGATCTGCCATACGGTAGACATCCTCCTGGTTGGCTGTTTGGTACATGTCGTGCCGATACCCCGGCTGCATATCTGGTGCGACTCTGAGAATAAACGAGCATCCCGATTGTGGCAAGTCATCCGGCCAGACACAGCTCTCTGGGTGCGTGCCCCGACCGTCAGGGGCGCACTTGGCGGCTCACATGGCAAAGGTGTGTTCGACTCCCCAACGCTGCAGCAGCACATGGACACCAGACTGCGCAGGATCACGAGATACGATTTCCAGGATGGTATCCAGATTCTCGCGCATCCAGTCAATGCACCCCGGGGCTTCGACAGGCTCAGCTGCCGGGGGTGTGCTGTACATCGACGGGGGTTGTGTCCTTGCTTGACGAATGGGCGAGAAACTGTCTATACTGAAGAAGCTGGACAACAGTCTGTCTCCGCGTGTATTTCAAAGTAGGCTGCCAGGTGCCGGTGTGGCTTGGGCACGTTCTGGCAGCGTACGCAAACGGCTGAGCATACCAACCAATGGCTTCTACCGAAAACACCCTGCGGGTGGCGATCTTCACGGAAACCTTTCTGCCCAAAATTGACGGCATTGTCAGCATTCTCTGCCTGCTGCTGCAGCGCCTGCAGGAACAACAGCACAGCGTGATTTTGTTTGGCCCGCCCGGCGGGCCGAGCGAGTATGCTGGGGCCGAGATTGTCGGGGTAGGGGGCCCGCCGCTGCCTTTGTACCCGGAGCTGCGCATCAACATTCCGGGCGCGCAGGTCTGGAAACAGTTGTGTGCGTTTCGACCCGATCTGCTCCACGTCGTCAACCCTGCTATCCTGGGCCCGTTTGGTCTGGCCTATGCCCGGAAGCTGCGGGTGCCGTCTGTGGCCTCTTTTCACACCGATCTGCCTCGCTACGCCCAGCATTACGGGTTGAAAGTTGCGGTCCCGGCCATTCGCTCCTATTTGCGTCTCCTGCACAACCAGGCTGCGGTCAATCTCTGCCCCTCGACCGCGGTGCGCGACGAACTGCAACAGCAGGGATTTCACCGGATGCGCTGGTGGAAACGGGGCATCGACACAGAGCACTTTACCCCGGCCCCCCCTCGGGCGGGGATGCGCGAACGGCTGACCGACGGCCATCCCGAAGATTTTTTGGTGGTCAATGTCGGCCGTCAGGCACCCGAAAAACAGCTGGAGCTGCTGCGCAGACCGCTGCTGGCAACCCCTGGGGTGCGGCTGGCGCTGGTCGGCGATGGGCCCAGCCATCCACAGCTGCGCCAAATCTTTGCAGACACCCCTACAGTGCTGACCGGCTACTTGCACGGCCAGGAGCTGTTGGATGTCTATCGGGCTGCCGATGCCTTTGTGTTTCCATCGACGACAGAAACGTTTGGCCTGGTTGCACTCGAAGCCATGGCCTGCGGGGTTCCTGTCATTGCAGCCCGCACAGGGGGGGTGCTGGATACGGTGATTGACGGCTACAACGGGCTGTTTTATGCACCCGACCAGCCCGATCAGATCGGCAGCTTGCTGGCGCAGCTGCGCAGCACCCCTGCGCTGCGCGCCCGGCTGGCGGCCAACGCACTCGACCATGCCCGCAGCCGCTCCTGGCGTGCCAGCATGGATCAGCTGGTCGCGTATTACCGCGTGGCCCAACGGCTGTTCCGGCTGACCCAGCCCTCTCCCACCGAAACACCTCTCTCGGAAAGGAAGCGCACCCGGTGAAGTATCTTTCCATCTGGCGTCACGCCAAAGCCGAACGCCCCGAACAGTACCAGAACGACTTTGACCGGCCGCTGGCCGACCGAGGGCAGCGCGACGCTGCGCGCATGGCTGCCTTGATCGCAGCTCTCGAACCCAGTGTCGACCGCGTCCTGAGCTCCCCCGCTGCCCGCACGGCCCAGACGGTACAAACACTGCTGGAGCAGCTTGGAGGCAGGCTTAAACCTACCTGGGATGCCTCGCTATACCTGGCGCCGGCCACCACCTTGCTCTCCATCCTCAAAACCCTCCCAGAGG
>JAPLGY010000455.1 GCA_026389955.1 Caldilinea sp.
GTGGCCGCCTGCCTATGAGACTTTGCTGTCTATACTGCGTCAGTCGTGCTTGGGGATTCCCCCTCCCTCACGGTCGGGGCTCCAAAAGAGCGTGTCGTGTCTTGGGAGCTTGTCGTGTCTGGGGGTTCCCCCCTCCCTCACGGTCGGGGCTCCAAAAGAGCGTGTCGTGTCTTGGGTGCTTGTCGTGCTTTGGGATTCCCCCCCTCCCTCACGGTCGGGGCTCCAAAAGAGCTTGTCGTGTCTGGGAAGCTTGTCGTGCTTTATCCCCCGACTGCCCCCAACTTGAAGTACACCCCCCTGCGCCCTGTGCATTGTACAGGGCTTTCAGGGCCCTTGGCCTTCCCCACAGCGTTGGCACCCTGTGTGGTTCGTGCTACAATGGCGACAGCGGGCTTTCAGACGGTAAAAAAAGGAAGGAGATCGGGCGATGGGCGAACGTAAAGTCCGTGTGCTGGTGGCCAAACCGGGGTTGGACGGCCACGATCGGGGGGCCAAAGTCGTGGCCCGCATGCTGCGCGACGCCGGCTTCGAGGTCATCTATACGGGCATCCGACAGACCCCACAGATGATCGCCGAGGCTGCTCTCCAGGAGGACGTCGACGTGGTTGGGCTCAGCATCCTCAGCGGAGCCCATCTGACCCTCTGCCCCAAGGTGGTGGAACTGCTGCGAGCGCAGGGGCAAGAGGATGTATTGGTCGTGGTGGGCGGCATTGTCCCCGAAGAGGACATCGACAGGTTGAAGGCGGCTGGCATCGACGGGGTTTTTGGCCCGGGCACTGCCAGCGAAGACTATGTCAATTTTATTCATACCCACCTGCGGGGGGCCCGCTGAATGGTGTACACCCAATCTGCTGCTGCGCTGGCCACAGCGCTGCTGGCTGGGGACCGTCTGGCGCTGGCCCGTGCGCTCTCGCGCGTAGAAAACCAGACAGAAGATGCAGCTGTCCTGCTGGCTGCGCTCTATCCGGCCTCGGGCCGCGCCCACATCGTGGGGATCACCGGTGCCCCCGGCACGGGCAAGTCGACGTTGGTGACTGCCTTGGCCCTGCGTTACCGGCAAGCTGGCCAGACGGTTGCAGTGGTTGCGGTCGACCCTACCAGCCCGTTCACGGGGGGAGCGCTGCTCGGCGACCGGGTGCGCATGCGGTCGCTGGCCGGCGACCCCGGCATTTTTGTGCGCAGCATGGCCACCCGTGGCAGCCTGGGGGGGCTCAGCCAAAGCACCGGAGAGGCTGTCACGCTGTTGGACGCCGCGGGCTTTGACCGCATCCTGGTCGAGACTGTGGGGGTGGGTCAGGCCGAAGTCGAAATTGCCAGTACAGCCCACACGACGCTGGTGGTGGAAGCCCCTGGGCTCGGCGACGAGGTTCAGGCGATCAAGGCAGGGATTCTGGAGATCGCCGACATTCTGGTGGTCAACAAGGCAGACCGTCCGGGGGTGGACCGCACTGTGCGTGCGTTGGAAATGATGCTCGAAATTGAGGGGGATGGGCCACGCGCAGTGCGTCATCACGGCCAGCTGCTGCGCGTGGCGCCGCCTCCTCGCACCGGGGAGGCCAAAGACCCTGCGCTGCGCTGGCAGGTGCGCGTGCTGCAGACAGTGGCTTCCGCCGGCACCGGCGTGGAAGAGCTGCGTGAACAGGTCGAATGCCACCGCCGTTGGCTGCATGCTTCTGGCGAGTTCACAACCCGTGAACAGCTGCGGGCTGCCCACACGCTGGAGACCCTGCTGCGCGCCGAATTCAACCGGCGGATCACAGCCCAGATGCCGGCAGGCCGTCTGGCAGAAGTGGTGGATCAGATTTGTCGACGCCAGATCGACCCCTACAGCGCAGCGGCCGGTCTGCTCGCCGCGCTCTGAGCCCTCCCCGTTCCCCACTGTGGGCCAATCTGTACGACGCTGTGTGCCAGCTGCACGACCGCTTGGGGGCCCTCCAGGCCGATCAAGAGAGGGAGCAACCCCTCGATCCCATGCACTGTCTGCCAGAGACCGCGTTGGCTGTCGGCCTGCCAGATCGCACCCATCCAGCGTTCGAGCTCCCTGCGCACCGCTTCCACCTCGCCCTGCGCTCCTTCTGTCTGGGTTGGCTCGACTTTTGCCACCAGCAGCCCTGCCCAATAGGAAAGCCGGGCGGCATATTTTTCGCCGCTGCTGGTGGCCGTTGCCTGCTGCAGCCCAGACAGCACCGGCAGCGCCTGCCGGATGCGCCCGCTCTCCAACAAGGGGACCAGCAGGTTGTCGGTCAGAAAGCTGGCCAGGGCTTCGCCGGCCAACAGCTTCGGTGCCCACTGGGTCAGCAGGCCGATCTGCTGTTGGATCTCTCTGGACTGCGGAGGATCCTGCTGGAGGAGCGCGCGCAGCCGC
>JAPLGY010000607.1 GCA_026389955.1 Caldilinea sp.
TGTTCTGGCACTCGCTGCGTGCCAGCTTGGACGAAGCTACCCGGAGGGAAGAACGCATCTATCTTAAATGCCTGTTGGTGTTCGCAGTCTACCAGGAGCTGCCTTCCTCTTTCCCTTTGGAGAAACGCTACTGCCAGCTGAGCAAGTTTGACCCGAGGCATCCTTCACTGGCGCGGGTGCCGCTGGAGAAGTGGAGCCGCGATGAGGTCGCAGAATGGTTGGTGCATCGTTCGGGGCTTAAGTTGCCGAACCTAGACGACGCAGTACACAAAACCTATGCAGACAGCTGCAACGGTGAGCCGATGCAGGTCAGAGCTGGTTTGCAGGAACTCTTCAGAGAGCATGGAAACATCTATCACGGAGGTGCTTGATGCCAATTTCTACACCTTACACCTTCACTGCCGACCCGGCGCGCAAGCCTGCCGATCCGCACGCCGATGCGCCCGAGACGCGCGAACCCTACATCGCTGGCGCCGACCTGATCCAGGCGGTCAACCTGGCGATCTTTCTGCACCGCCCGCTGCTTGTCGAAGGCGAAGCCGGCTGCGGCAAGTCGATGCTGGCGCGCGCCGTCGCCTTCGAGCTGGGACTGCCTTTTTATCGGTGGGATGTGCGCTCGACGAGCAAGGCGCAGGAGGGGCTGTACACCTACGATGCAGTGCTGCGCCTGCATGACGTACAGACTGCCAAATTGAACGCGGAGCGCGCAGCGGGCACGCCGGGGCGCAACCCCAGCGACCCGACCCATTACCGCCGCTTTGGTGCGCTGGGTCAAGCCTTTGCGCTGACCGCATGCCCGGCCGTGGTGCTGATCGACGAGATCGACAAAGCCGACGTCGATTTCCCCAACGACCTGCTCAGCGTGCTCGACGAACCGTGGCGCTTCACGATTCAAGAAACTGGCGAGACGATCACAGCCACGCACTACCCGATCATCATCGTGACGAGCAACAAGGAGAAGGGCAACCTGCCTGCGCCCTTCCTGCGCCGCTGTCTTTACCATTTCATCGAGTTTCCCGCCCAGCCAGAACAACTGCAGCGCATCGTGGAGATTCATTACCGAGACAAGGCGGCACCGGCGCCGGCGTTGGTGAACGCGGCCAGCACACGTTTTCTGGCGCTGCGTCAGCAGGGACGCCTGCACAAACCGCCCGGCACCAGCGAATTTCTGGATTGGCTCCACGCGCTGCACAGCTTCGGCACCAGCGCGCCGGTGGTGGCGCAAGACCTGGTCGACGCGCGGAGACCGCTGCCCTTCCCCGAACTGCTTTACAAGCTGCGCATCGACTGGCAGAACCATGCGCAGCAGGGGAGTGCAAGATGATTTGCGGCACTGCGCCGCCTGTCTTCGAACTACACGCAATGGCGCTCGACCTCTTCACGCGGCTGCGCGGCAGCGGTTTCAACGTTGGCGTGGGCGAGCTGTTGGCGCTGCATCGTGCGCTCGCGGGCGGCTGGGGCACCGATGACGCCGACGCGCTGGCACGCGTGGCGCGGCTGATCTGGTGCAACTCGCGGCAGGAGCAGGCCGAGTTCGACCTGCAGTGGCAGGCGCTCGCTGCGTATTGGGCGGAGCACCACGCGCCGTCTCCACCCAAATCAGGGACACCTGCCCCCACGCATGCAGCGGAACGCGAGGGCAAGGAGGGGGTCACAGACGATTCACCGTTGCCGAGTCGTATCCCGCCCGAACGGCAGGCTGAGCTGGCGGCGCTGCCGGTGCGTGCACCCTTCATTTCGGCGTCGGTGACGGGCGAAGAGAGCATCCAGAGCTACTGGCCGCTCTCGCGTCGCGCCCTGCTCTATGCCTGGCGCTATCTGCGCCGCCCAGTGGCCGACGGGCCTGCCGACGTGCTCGACGTAGCGGCGACCGTGGCGATGACGGTGCAGCAGGGTTTCTACCTGGCGCCGGTCTATCGCCGCCGGCTGCGCAACCATGCCCGTCTGCTGCTGCTGGTCGACCAAGGTGGCTCGATGACGCCCTTTCACCGTTTCACGCGCGACCTGATCGAGACCGCGCAGCAGGAAAGCACGTTGGCGGCGGTCGAGCTTTTTTACTTTCACAACATCTTTGAGGAGTGTCTCTACCGTGACCCGCAGCGCACCGTGGCCGAACCGCTTGCCGTGGCGCTGGCCGGCTGCGACGCCGAGACCAGCGTGCTGATCGTCAGCGACGCTGGTGCTGCGCGCGGACGGCGCAGTCACAAGCGTATCGGTCTGACCGCACGCGCGCTGGCTGAAGTGCAGAGCCGCACGCCGCTGCTGGGCTGGCTCAACCCAATGCCGCGTTCACGCTGGCACGGCTCCTCCGCCGAGATCATTGCCGGGCTGGTGCCGATGTACACGATGAGCGCCGACGATCTGAGCGCTGCCATCGATCAACTGCGGGGACAGGGGTGAGCACCGATGAATAACTCGCTGCTCGACACCGCCGACCTGACGATGAACGCTCTGGCGGTGGACGACGCCGTCGCCCGCGAGAGCGTGGCTTGGTTCGTCGACCGCTACGGCGCACAAGCTGACGCCTACCGCCTGCTTGCCTGTTACGCCGCCATGCCGCTGGTGCTGACGCCGGAACTGCTCAATTATCTGCACAACCGCTTTCTGGCCGATGCCGGGCTGCCGTGGGTGGCAGAGGTCGATCTGCTGCTCTCTGATCTGGTTCATCCGGTCGTCGACGATCTGTACGCCATGCCGCCAGCGACGCGCGCCTATCTGCTTGCGGAACTGCGCCAGCGTGTGGGTGACGCCAAGCTGGCGAATGTGGCGCGCGTGCTGATTCACTACACGCGGCGTCTGGCGAGCGCCAACTCGGCACTTGACGACGAGGAACTGCGCGCACAGCAGTGGGCGGCGATGGTCTATCTCGACGAACTGCGCCCGACTGCAGTGCGCGAGGTGGCGCAAGCCTTCCGTGCCGTGGCAAACCAACTGAACGTTCAGCCCGCATCGGCGCCTTTTGACATGCAGCGCGCCGAGTTTGCACGGCTGGCGCACATCACGCAGTTGCTGGCGCCGCAGATTCAGGAACACGCGGAGTTGGTCGAGTACGCACAACTGGTGAGTCGGCTGCTGGCGGGGGAGACTGTAGACGGCGCACCGACGAGTGTCCAGGTTGCTGGCACGACGCTCACGGTGCCGAACGTGCTGCTGCGGCACCGGCTTGGGTTTGAGTGGGTGACGGTCCCTGCGGGCGAGTTTACGATGGGAAGCAATGACTCTGGTGATGAGCAGCCGATCCACCAGGTGTATCTGTCTGAGTATCAAATTGCCAGACACCCTGTGACAAACGCACAGTATGAACTCTTTGTGAAGGCGAACTCGTACGCGGCGCCGAAGCACTGGAAGAACAAGAAGATTCCGCCGGGCAAAGAGAACCACCCTGTGGTGAATGTTTCGTGGAAGGACGCCCAGACATTTTGTGCGTGGGCGGGGGTGCGTCTGCCGACCGAGGCGGAGTGGGAGAAGGCGGCACGCGGCACGGATGGGCGGAAGTATCCGTGGGGCAACGAGCCGCCGACCAAAGAAAAAGAACTGTGCAA
>JAPLGY010000531.1 GCA_026389955.1 Caldilinea sp.
AGGATGCCCCCTTCCCGCCCCAGATAAAACCCCCCCTCCGGCAGGCTGCTGACCATCTCCCAACTCAATGCCCCCGCCCCACGCCAACAGATCACCCCGACAATCATCCCCAACACACCGACTGCCCCCAACAGGGAAAGACGCATCAGCCAGAGAAAACATTGCTCCTCAAGTGCCCTGCGTACCCTCCGCCGTCTCACCTGTTTCATCGAATCCTCCTCACCAACCGCTCGATGACCAGCCGCGCTCCAACATTGAAAATGATCACAACCCCGAGCAGCAGCAGCGCAGCATGCATCAGCGCCGCTTCGTAGAGCGGAACCGACATCATTTCCCCGTAGTTGTTGGCGATCAACGCCGGCAAAGGGTAGACCGGGTCAAAAATCGTGCTCGGAAACTGGGCCACGTTGCCCACGGTCATCATCACTGCCAACGTTTCACCAAACGCCCGCGAAAAACCCAGCACGACCGCAGCCAGAATGCCCGGCAACCCCACACAGCGCACGCTGCACTTCGTCGTCTCCCAACGTGTAGCCCCCAACGACAACAAGGCCTCGCGCATCTCGCGAGGCACACTGCGCATCACCTCTTCGGTGACCGCCACAATCAACGGAAAGACCATGATCCCCAAGACCAGCCCCGCCGACAACAACCCGTACCCGCTGGGACTGGTTCGCCCCAAAAACGGGAGCGCATCCCCCACCGTCTGCTCCGCCCAGGGACCTATCCAGTCACGCACCAGGGGCACTACAAAAAGAACCCCCCATACCCCACAGACGACCGACGGAATCCCCACCAACAGGTCGAGCAGCGGCTTCATCAGACTGCGGCTCCGCTCCGAGACATACTCAGCCAGATAAATCCCGCTGAAGACCGCAGGCACAACCGCAACCGCCATCGCAACAGCGGTCACCCACAGGCTGCCCACCACAAAAGGCGCATACCCGAACAGCCCACGCATCGGCTGCCAGACCTGCCCCCCCCACAGCTCAAACAGCGAAAAGGTGGACAGCAGCGGCAGACTGCGCAAAAGCAGTGCTGCCGCCACCCCCACCACAAGCAGACAGAGCGCTCCGGCAATCAGCCCCAGCAGCCGCTGAGCCACCTGATCGCTCCAGCGACGCCGCCCACTCAAACGAAAACTGTCTGAACGCTGGCTACCTTTGTCTGGTTGTTCAACCACCCCACCCGTGACCGACACCCCTACTCCTCTCCAATCAGCACCAGGGCCTCCTGCAGCCGTTCAGGCGTCAACGCCACATAGCCAGCTTCAGCCACCAGCGCCTGCCCATCCGTCAACACCCAACGATAAAACTCACGAATGGCCGGCGAAGGCTCCCCTTTGGTCACCAGATACAACACCCGCGCCGGAGGGAACGGATAGACCTGGTCCGCAATGGCCTGGGTCAACTGGTCTCGCTCACGATAAAACGATTCCTCCGGATCAATCTGCCCATTGGCGTTGAGGTCGATCGGAATCACCTGCAACCCGTCGATCGGCAACCCCGTCGCTGGGTCGTAGGCAAAGCCAATGTTGTTGTACCCCACCCCCAACGGATCCTGACGCACAGCCTCCGCCAACCCCGGATCCGCGTTGACCGCAGTGCCGAGCAGTTCTTCCTGCGCCTTGCCCCCCGCAAACTGCGCCCACATCTCCGCCGCACCCGCAGAATCCGACCGCGTGTAGACATGGATGCTTTCCGCATTTTCTGTCCCCAAGAGCTCCCCCCAGGTCGTGATCTCGCCGCTGATCCAGATTTTCCCCGCTTCTTCCGATGTGATGCCACGCGCCAGCAGCTGTTCCACCAGAGGATTTTCGGCGTTGAGAGTCCCCACCACAGCGTCGATCGTCACCGGCACCAAAAAAGCGCCTTCATCCAGCTCCGGTTGTCGCGCCTCCCGCGAGAGCATGGCAATGTCGGCAGCACCGGTGAGCATGTCCGTCATCCCCTTGCCCGCACCCCCTGCCTGCACATCAAACGTGACGCCAGGATGCAGCTTCGTGTATGCTTCCGTCCAGAGCGTGACGATCGGAAACAGGGCAAACGCCCCCGAAATGCTGATCGCCACACGTTCTTCCGGTTCTGTCTGTGCAGCAGAGGGGGATGCACCCGGCTGCACAACAGCATTCGAGCAGGCAGAGACCGCCAACAACGTCCAAATGCACAACAGCATTTTGTGCAATACACTCATACAGGCTTCCTTTCAGTGCTGATTTTGCGATCCAATTGACTCCCTCACTGCCAGTCTACCTGCCAACGGTTACAAAAAAGGTGCCTTGAAGGTTACAAAATGGTAACAGCTGGATCAGACAGGGAGCCCCCGAGCCCCAGCTGCCGACCAGACCCTTCCCGCTCATCGAACGACAAAAGCATAGCCGATGCCAGGGATCGTCTCGATCTGCGTGGGCCGCGCAGGGTCTGGCTCGATCTTGCTGCGCAAACGGTAGACCAGCTGCTTGAGCATGGCACGATCCCCCCCCTCAGCCGCCCAGACAGCGTTGAGCAGCGCATCGGTGGTCATCGCCTGCCCAGCATGCAGCATCAGCATTTCCAGCAGGCGCGTTTCCAAAGGGGTGAGATGCACAGGACCCAGCCCCAGGCGATGCACTTCGTTGCGCGCACGGTCCAGGCGCAGGCCGCCCGCAGCCAATTCGACCGGCAGAAGAGCCGTGTCGGTGCGGCGCAAAACCGCACGCACGCGCGCAACCAGCTGGCTGGGGCTGAACGGTTTGACCACATAGTCGTCCGCACCCGCCTCCAACCCCTGCACCACGTCGGCATCCCCGCTGCGGGCGGTCAGCATGATGATCGGCACGTCGCTCTGGCTGCGGATGGCCCGGCAGAGCCCCATGCCGTCGAGATAGGGCAAGTTCAGATCCAAAATGATCAGATGAGGATGGGCATGCTGCCAGGCGGCTGTCGCAGCACCCCCATCGTAGACCGCCAATACGTCAAACCCAGCACGGCGCAACGTAAATGCCAAAACATCCGCCAGCGCCAGGTCGTCTTCGACCACCAAAATCTTCATCTTGCCTCCTCCTGCCAGGAGCCCGCACCTCCCAAATCCTCCGGTTCGACCGGCAACTCGAACCAGAACCGCGAACCGCCCCCCACCTGCTCATCCACGCCGACACGTCCCCCATGCGCCTCGACAGTGGTTTTCACCAGATGCAGGCCAAGCCCGATGCCGTATTGATGAGGTGTGTCGACGCCCAGACGCACAAAACGCTGGAACAAGTTCTGGCGATCTCGAGGAGGAATTCCAGGCCCTTGGTCAGCGATCGACACAGCCAGCCAGCCGACACGCAGTGCGATCTCCAACGTCACCGTGCTGCCAGGCGGGCTGTATTTGCCTGCATTGCCGAGCAGGTTGACCAGCACCTGGGTCAGCCTGGCTGGGTCAGCGACCAGCGAAGGCAGAAGCGCCGGTGCTGGCCGCACCAGCGTCTGGCGCCGCCGTTCCAAGAGAGGGCGCACAATCTGCACCGCCGCCGCAATGACCTGTTCCAGATCGACAGGTTGTTTGTGCAACACAAACCGACCCGCTTCGATGGTGCTGCTTTCAAGCAGGTTCTCGATCAGCGTCTGCAGGCTGAGCAGGCTGAGATGCAGCGGCTTGAGCAGTTCGCGCATCTCAGACACAGTCAGATCGGTTTCGTTCAACAACAGTTCCATCGAGGCGTTCCACGTGCTGAGCGGGGTACGAAATTCGTGGGTGATGTTGGCCAGAAAATAGGCGCGCAGCTGCCGCAAGGCTTCTTCCTCGCCAATGTCTCGCAAAATCAACGCAGTTTGCAACGCCTTGGCGGCAGGCCCCAACGTCGCTCCAGCATCGCTGCCCCCCCCTGTTCGCTCCTGCCTCTGTACACAACCGGCGCCGGCAGACGCATCACCGTAATCTCCAACAGCGCCAGGCTCTCCCGAGAGAGCTGCCCTGTACCCAGCCGCCGCCGAGCCAGCTGACCCGGCAGCCGCACCGGACGCTCCACAGCCTTGCCCGGTCTGAGAAGCTGAATCCGATACTTGCCTCCACTCACAAACTGCGACAACGCAACCCGGCTGCCTGCTTCGTCTGCGGCCGGAAACAAAAGATCCACCCGCTGGCCGACAGCTTCCTCCACAGCCACACCCGCCAGTTCAGCAGCTTTCTCGTTGAGAAAGGTCACGCTCCCCGCATCGTCGAAAATCACCACGCCTTCTACAATAGACTGGACCAGCTTTTCCAACCAGTCGTGCGCCTGGGTCAGGCTCTCCAACACAGCCAACTCGCCCACGCTGTTGGATTGGGAAGCATCTACATGCATGCCCTACGCCGCGCCAGAAAGTGGGGCAGGTTCCCCCAAGGTCTGCATCAGCCGGTTGGCCCAGGCAAACATGGCAACCGCATGGATCAGATCCAAAATCTCCAGGTCGCTCAGCCCATTCTGACGCAGCGGGAGCAGATCTACCCCGTTCAAAGCGTCGGGCGCGTCGGTGAGCCGGGCCGCAAAGTCTACCAGAGCACGCAGCCGCGGGGGCTGCTCTGCCCCCACCCCCTGTTCGTAGAGCCGATAGATGACATCCGGCTGTTTGGTCAACTGTACAAACAGCCGAGCATGCACCGACGCACAGTACGGGCAGCCGTTGATGCGCGAGACAGCCACCGTGGCCAACTCACGCTCGGCGCGCGGCAACCCCTCCCGCCCATACATGACCGCGTTGAAGAGAAGAGAGCGTTGATAAAGCAGCTCCGCGTTGTGCACCAGCAGCAGGTAGTAGGGAGAGGTGCTCGCACGCGAGTGGCTGGCCTCCAAAACTTCCAGCTGACGCGGGGTCGCTGCCGCAGGATCCACCGTGTCCAGCCAGGCAACCCAAGCCAATTCGTCCAAGGTGAAATCGCTCGACCGCCGAATGTTCTCCACAGATGGGCTGTGTCGGCTGTGGCCAGACACAGCCGGCCGCCCATCCAACAGCAAAAGCCCGGCCAAGACTCGGGCTTGAAAGCTGACAAAGGCGATGAGCTGCGCCAAGGTCACAATCTCCGGAGTGCGAAGCCCTTGCTCGGCCAAAGCCGCCAGATCCGCAGGCGCAGCGGCCCCCGGGGCCTCCGTAAGCAGATCCACATGGCGCAAAATGGCACGCGCACGCGGGGTCTCTGCTTCCGTGTCGCCGGACAACAGAGCTTCCACCAACTGTGCCGAAGCCTGCTGCGCTATCAGATATTCGCGGTAGTGATGCACCAGCGGCCCGCTGCCCGCCAGCGCTGCGCTGCGCAGCGCAGCCATCCCCCGTTCGACCAGGCTGAGGCCACCGACCTCCTCCGGCTGCAGCAAAACAGCGTAGCTGCCCTGAATATGCTGGGCAATTTCCGGGCGACGGCGGCGCAGCTGGTCCAAGGCCGTGCCAGACTGAATCCCGGCCAGGGCGTCGAGCAGATCCACAGTGTTCCGGGCAGACTCTGTCGCCAAATCAGCGGTTCCTGGAGGAGCGACAACATGGTTCATACGATCGGTCCTTTCTTCATGCACCACAAATAGATGGGCTGGGCGCAGAAAGCGCCATGACATCAAACCGCCTGACGGCGGCGATACCGAAAGGTGCAACAGGGCGCCCCCTGCATGAGGGTCTGGGCACGCTCCAGTTGAATGGAAGGGTTGAACCCTTCGACCAGAGAAAAATCCCGGTTGCAGGAAAGGACGGCACCCAACTCGGGCATCCCCAACGCCTGGTACATTTCGGCATAACGACAGCGAGTCACGTTAAAATCATACTGTTCTTCGTTCTGTTCAAGAATTTCGATCTGCAGCGCGTCCCCTTTGCTCCAGTCCCCGGCAGAATTTGCAAAAGCCAGCAAGGAGTTGTCCCCCACCTGAAGGGCACGTTCCGCACCTTGCCGGCGCGCAATCTGAACAACGGTCTCTCGCAAAATTTGTATCACCCGTTCGCGGTCAAACTCGGTGGCCAGCGCCTCCACATAGGCCCCCACAATGCGTGCCTCAATCTCTCGCCGCCGAAGAACCCCAATTTCGTTGAGCGTATCAGGGAGTGAACTGTGGACAACTGAATCCGTCAAATGGCTCATAGAGACTCCTGGATGGATGAAAGGGCAGGCCGCCAGCCGAAAGCCGGTGCGATCTGGACGGTGATCTCCTCCAAAATTCGCAAAGCCTCCTCCAGCGGCGGCGTCGCCGGGTTGACCTGCAAAATAAGATCGGTGGCATAGGGCAGGACACGGTCGCCCGCCAGAAATTCGATTACCTCGTCAGGGTGGCCGTAGGCAAAATGCAGCTGCCGACAATACTCGTCGAGCGACAGGCCAGCAGGCAGCACCCCCCGCTCGATCATCTGCGGCAAAAAACGCGCGACACCCACTTCCATGCTTGCCAACGCCGTACGCTTGTCTTTGGCGGTGACCACCGTGCGCGAGACAGCAATGCGCGGCGGAGCACTCTCTTGCCAGGCCGCCAGATAGGCCTGCGCCACCGGAAGCTGATTTTCATCGGTCCTCCGGCCATGCTCAGACGCCGTGCGCGCCAGGATCAACCCTGCACCCTGACGTGCCACATACTGCGCCCCGCTTTCGCTCATCGCTGCCTGCCACAGCCGGCCCGCCAGCAAGGGCGCAGGAGGCTCCAAGACCTGCCCATGGGCCCCCAACGGCTCCCCACGCAAAGCACGCAGCAACTGATTCACCGCAGCAGTCGTGATCGTGTGGCGCAAGGCAAAGTCCACCCCAAAAACATCGTACTCCAACGGATCCAGACCGCTGCCCACTCCCAGTTCCAAACGCCCCCCACTCAATGTGTCCACAACCGCGGCATCCTCCGCCACACGGAACGGGTTGGAATAAGGCAACAGCACAGTGGCCACCCCTAAACGGATCCGACACGTTCGTTGCGCCGCAGCTGCCAAAAACGGAAACAACGAAGGCAGACGACCTGCCACCGGTTTGAAATGGTGCTCGGCCAGCCACCCTACATCAAACCCAAGCGCATCGGCCGCTGCAAACAACGCCAATGTCTCCTGATAAATTTGGTAGGCTGTCCCCGTA
This sequence comes from Caldilinea sp., assembly GCA_026389955.1. Next base: position 7,033 of record JAPLGY010000531.1, read on the forward strand.
CCCTCGGTGTGGGTCAAAAAACCCAGCCGGATGTTCGGTTGCATGAGAGCGTCCTTTCTGGTAGACAAGCACACGACACAATCAAAAAACGTCACCACAGAATGCGGTGACGTTTTGATTGTGAACAGCTTGCACTTTGGCGCTGCTTCGTTCACACCGCATTCCGGCCTGGGTGTCAAAGCGGAAGCAGTGTGAATCTTGCTGTTACAACAGCGATGGCATTGTCCAGCACATCGCCGCCGTAGAGAGCATCACTGCCTCCGCCCTCTACAACAACAACAGCACAATCCCATCCACCAGCCAAGTCTCATGGTTTTTGTATCCAACTCAATCTGGGTACCATCCAAAGTTGCTTTTTTTCAGCCAGAGCCGACTATAACAGTCCTCCAGCGGGGATGTCAAATCCACAAACGCGCTGAAAAAACGAATTCTACAAAAATCGAAATTGGGGCTTGACAAACGTGGATTTGTGCGCTAGTATCGCCAACATTGCTGGCTGTACAAAAACTTTTGTCCCAACCAGCAAACAGAACACGGTAAACCAGTTGTTCATCGCAGAGTCTTGCAGCAAAGTCATTGCAAGGGAGATGGTATGAAAACTGCTCGGATTCTAAAACGGCAAGCCGCATGGCCTGCCAGGGAGAAAAAAACCTCCAGGAGAATGCAAGAGGTGCGCCTGTCGCAGCTCGACATCGCGTGCCCTGCCATCACTTCGGTTGCCCCCTTCTGCTCCTGTTGTCCCTCTTGCTGTAGCTAGCGAGCCTCTTGCGTCCTCTCGGACGTAGAACGCTCGCACACACCCAATTTCGCCTGCCAAAGTCCTTACAACTGAATACAGATGCGTGCAAAGCAGCACGTCTGGCATCCCTGAACTGTTCGCAGATCCTCCTTCTGTTCAAGATGGACGGCCTCAGTGCGTCGATCCACAGAAGCGGGCCACTCTGCCCACAGCTTGTGCGCTGCCAACCCTCCAGGGAAACTACCTGCCCGGCTGCCGTGCAGCCTGCAGTCCGTTCGGTCGATCGTTTTTTATGTCACGTCTAAAGTTTTAAGGAGAGAGAACACCATGAATTTTTTGTCCAAGCTTCCCAATCCGATGCGCTTGCTGAGCGTAGGAGCCCTGATATGGCTGCTGGCAGCCTGTGTCGTACCCGCCACCCCCGCCGCTGAAGAGGGGCCCGCCGAAAATGCAGCCGCCGAGCCCATCTACATCGGGGTGAGCGGGCCTCTGACCGGCCAGAACGCACGGTACGGAGAGCAGTGGAAAAAAGGCTTTGACCTGGCGCTGGAAGCGATCAACGGCGCCGGTGGGGTCAACGGGCGCCCTCTCGAGTACATCTTCGAAGACTCCCAGAGCGACCCCACCCAGTCCGTCGTGGTGGCACAAAAATTTGTCGCCGACCCGCGTATCATCGTCGAACTGGGCGATTTCAGCAGCGGTGCCTCGATGGCCGCCTCTCCAATCTATCAGCGTGGTGGGCTGGTCCAGTTTGGTTTCACCAATTCTCACCCTGATTTTACCAAAGGGGGTGGAACCTACACCTGGAGCAACTCTGTCACCCAGGCGCAGGCCGCCCCGGCCCTGGCCGACTTCACGGTGACAGGCCTGGGGCTGAAAAAGCTGGCTGTTTTTCACCTCAACACCGACTGGGGCAAAACTACCTATGACCTCTACGCTGCACGCGCACAAGAGCTCGGCGCCGAAATTGTCGCGACCGAAGCATATCTGGCCGATGAAAAGGACTTTCGCTCAGCCCTGACCAAAGCACGCGACGCCAATCCCGATGGCATTGTGCTGATCGCCTACCAGGCAGACGGCGCACTCATCGTGCAACAGCTTCGCCAGGCCGGAATTGAACTGCCCGTGGTCGGCACAGGCTCGCTGCTGTCCCCAGACTTTCTGAAACTGGGCGGGGATGCAGTGGAGGGCGTCTACACCGAAAGCCAGTTCCTGCCGTCAGACCCGCGACCGCAGGTCAAAACAGTGGTCGATGCCTACGTGGCCAAATACAACGAAACACCAGACTTCTTCGCAATCCACGCCTACGACACCATCCAGCTGATCGCCAAAGCGATCGAAATTGGCGGGCCCACACGCCAGGGCGTCCATGACGCGCTGCCACAGCTGAAAGACGTTCCCAGCGTGATCTACGGGACGGCCAACTTCGACCTGGAGACACAGCGCGTGATCGACCCCACTTTTGTACAGCTGCAGGTGGTTGGCGGTGAGTTCGTCCTGTGGGACGGCAGCCAGCCAGGCGCGCAGTAAATCACAACCCAAACAGCCTGTTCAGCCGCCGGGTCGTATCTGCCCGGCGGCTGAACCCCAAGAAAGGAAACGGCAATGGCGGCATGGAGCAAACGTGAACGGGTGGACGCAGCGCTGCGCGGTGAAACAGCAGACCGGGTACCCGTCTCAGCCTGGCGACATTTTATCCCCGAAGAATTGTCCCCGGAGACTCTGGCCAACGCAAGCCTCCAACACTTTGAACAGTTCGACTGGGACTGGCTCAAGGTCAACCCGCGCGCAACCTATTACGCCGAAGCCTGGGGAAATCGTTACGACTACAGCCGCTACGATTCGGTGCTGCCCGCCTGGATCGATGGACCGATCTCCTCGCCGCAGGAACTGACACAGATCGTGCCCGTCCCACCAACAGGGGGCGTCTTCGCCGAACAGTTGGAACTCGTCCAACGTATCCAGGCAGGGATCGGCGGCGCTCACTTCGTCCAAACCCTCTTCACCCCGCTGTCCGTGCTGGGCTTTCTGCTTTCCCGGCCAGCAGTGCACTCGGTCGCCGCAGCCGTGCAAGGACAGTACGACGGCCTGCGCCGTGCCATCGACGAGAACCCAGCCGGCGTCCACACAGCCCTGGCTGCGATTGCAACCACCCTGGCAGCCTATGCTGCCGCCACGATCGACGCTGGGGCCAGCGGCATTTTCTTCGCTGTCGTCAGGCTGGCACGCCAGGGCATTCTCTCCGAACCAGAGTATGCCGAGTTCGGCAAGCCCTACGACCTGCAAGTTCTGCAGGCAGTTCAAGGTGCCCCCTTCAATTTGTTGCATTTGTGCGGCCCAGCTGCCTATTTCGACCAGGTGGCCAGCTACCCGGTCCATGCCATCAACTGGGCGTCCGTCGGCCAGCACAACCCAACCCTGAACGAGGCCCGCACCCGCACCTCCCTGGCCCTGATGGGAGGGGTGGACGAACTGGGCGCCTTGCAGCACGGAACCCCGGCCGAGGTGCTCACAGAAGCCCGGGCCGCCTTGCAGGCGAGCGGGGAACGACACTTCCTGCTCACACCTGGCTGCGGGGTCAATCTGGACGCACCCGAGGCCAATTTGCACGCCCTGCGCCAGGCAGTGGAGCACAGCCCGCACGCATAGGCTGTTGTTGGAATGGACAAGAAGGGGCTTTATGGAAGACTTCCTGCGTACTTTTTTTGACCAGACCGTCAACGGTCTGGTGATCGGCAACATCTACGCCCTGACCGCAGTCGGACTGGCGATCATCTTCGGCGTCGGCAATTTGATCAACTTTGCGCATGGCTCGGTCTATATGGTGGGCGCCTATGTGGGCTGGGTCTGCGTGACACGCCTCGGCCTGCCGCTGCCCGCCGCTTTTGGAGTCGTCGTCGTCGTCTGCGGGCTGTTGGGGATGTTGATCGAGCGGCTGGGGCTGCGTTCGTTGCAAAACTCGGCTCGCATCGCCCCGCTGCTGGCCACCATCGGCATCAGCTTCGTGCTGGACCAGCTGATCCAGCTGACCTTTACCCGAGCCCCCCAATCTTTTCCCAGCCCGCTCCCCAACACCCGCTTTCCCATCGGCGGCGTCAGCATCGGGGTGATCGATCTGCTGATTGCAGCCACAGGCATCGGCTCAGCAGCCGTTTTGTACCTGTTTCTGCGCTACACCAAGCTGGGCTGGGCCTTGCGCGCCACCGCACAGGACCGCGATGCAGCCCAACAGATGGGGGTCAATGTCAACGCCGTCAACCAGACCGCC
>JAPLGY010000759.1 GCA_026389955.1 Caldilinea sp.
TATTTCCCGACCCACAACCCTTGGGATCTGGCGCGGGTGCCTGGTGGCAGCAGTGGTGGCTCCGGCGCAGCAGTTGCTGCCCAGATGGCCATGGCTGCGCTGGGCAGCGATACCGGCGGCAGCGTCCGCTTGCCTGCCTCCTACTGCGGGGTCGTCGGCCTCAAGCCGTCCTACGGGCGGGTCAGCCGTTATGGTCTGGTCGCCTACGGAAGCAGCCTGGACCAAATCGGGGTGCTGGCGAAGGATGTGCGCGACGCTGCACTGCTGCTGGGCGTCATCGCCGGCCAGGATCCCCACGACAGCACGACGATGCCGGCGCCAGTGCCTGCGTATTCCCAGTCCCTGAGCGGGGATGTGCGCGGGCTCCGGATCGGGTTGCCCGACGAGTATTTTGTCGAGGGGTTGCAGCCCGAGGTCAACGCCGCAGTACGGGCTGCCATCGACGTGCTGGCAGGACTCGGCGCAGAAGTCGTGCGCATCTCCCTGCCCAACACCGACAAGGCCCTGCCGGTCTACTATCTGGTGGCAACCGCCGAGGCCAGCGCCAACCTGGCGCGGTTCGACGGCGTGCGCTATGGGTTCAGCGCCGACTCCGCCAGCATCCTCGAGAACTACCGCGACTCGCGTGGGCAGGGCTTCGGTGCCGAAGTCAAACGTCGGATCATGCTGGGCACGTACGTCCTCAGCGCCGGCTACTACGACGCCTACTACCTCAAAGCCCAGCAGGTTCGCACATTGATCAAACAGGATTTCGAATCTGCCTTCACCCAGGTCGATGTGATCGCCAGCCCGGTAGCGCCGACGACAGCCTTCCGTCTCGGCGAAAAGGTGGAGGATCCGCTGGCCATGTACCTGAGCGATCTGTTCACCATTCCCCTCAACCTGGCTGGGATGTGCGGGATCAGCGTGCCCTGCGGCTTCGACGCGCAGGGCCTCCCGATCGGGCTGCAGCTGATGGGCCCGCATCTGGGCGAGGCCACACTGTTGCGCGCTGCACACGCCTACGAACAGGCGACACCCTGGCACACCCGGTGGGCCTGACAGAAGGGGCAATGCAAACCGTGCAAAGAGGCGCTGGTGTCGGGGGAATGGCCACAGCTACAGGCCGGCAACTTGCGGTGTAAGCCGGACCGCAGGTTGTGAGCGGCGCTCACCGGCCATGGCCAGTGTCGAAAGAACGCGCAGGAACCGATCGGATCCTTGCTGCGTTCGGATCGGTAGGTTTCCCCAGTTCAATCCACCAGAAAGGTGTTGTTGTGATGAGTGTCTCCATTTTTGCTGAACCGGTGTCTGCCCAAACAGCCACCAATGGCCACAAGGGCCTCCTGCGCCCGTTGATGGGCCGCCTGAGTCAGCGGGTGCTGGCCGTCCCACCTTCCGGGATTCGCAAATATTTTGACATTGTCGCATCGATGGACGATGTGATCAGCCTCGGGATCGGCGAACCCGACTTCGTCACCCCCTCCCCAATCCTGCAGGCCGGAATCCGGAGCCTCCAGAACGGACAGACTTCCTATACCTCCAATTCGGGCACCTACGCGCTGCGCGAAGCTGTGGTGCAGATGCTGCAGCGCCTCTACGGTGGACCCGCCTACGACGTAGAACGCGAACTCCTGATCACCGTAGGGGTCAGCGAGGCGATGTACCTGGCCATGCAGGCGCTCCTGGACCCTGGAGATGAGGTAATCGTCCCCCAACCCTGTTTTGTCAGCTACACCGCCAGCGTCCTCCTGGCGGGCGGCACCTGCTGATCGGCTTCCCCAACAACCCCACCGGCGCCGTCATGGACTTGAACGGCATGCTGGAGATCGCCCGCATCGCCGAAGAACATGACCTTTTGGTCATTTCAGATGAAATCTACGACCGACTGGTCTATGGAGACCACCAGCATATCATGTTCGCAGCCCTGCCAGGGATGGCCCGACGGACGATCCATCTGGGAGGGATGAGCAAAGACTATGCCATGACCGGCTGGCGCATCGGCTACGCAGCCGGCCCCGCTGACCTGATCGGGGCGATGCGCAAGATCCACCAGTACCTGATCATGTCAGCGCCCACCACCGGCCAGGAGGCTGCACTGGCCGCCTTCACCGACCCGGCTGTCGAAGCCTATGTGCGGCAGATGGTCGAAAGCTACGACGTTCGGCGCCGCTTGATCTACACCGGGTTGAACCAGATCGGGCTGGACTGTTTTGAACCCAAAGGCGCTTTTTATGCCTTTCCCAGCATCCGGGCGACCGGGATGAACGAGCACGAATTCTGCGAACTGCTGCTCACTGAAGAACATGTGGCGGTGATTCCGGGCAGTGCCTTCGGCAAAGGAGGAGAAGGCCACGTCCGCTGCGCCTACGCTGCCAGCATCGAACAGATCCAGATTGCACTGGAACGAATGGAACGTTTTGTGCGCAGGCACGGGTAGAGCACAGACAGTGCAGCTGGCTCGTCGTGGCAGACCCGGGTGGATGGGCGCAGACGGACGTCTGAACGCGGCTGGCCGGGTCCTTCTCTTTTTTGGGGCCTGGGGGTACGGGCCCGCTGTCGCCCACACGCTCCTGGCCCACACGTTGTTCGTCCAGATTTCCGCAGACTGGGTGTGGCTGCAGACGAGTCTGCTCAACCTGATCCGTCTGTCGGTCATCCTGGTGGCCGGTTGGGGGATTGCCCGCCTGATCGACCGCCGAGATTTTGCCGACTACGGATGGCATTTTTCGGCGGGCTGGTGGCTGGATCTCGGCTTCGGCCTGCTGCTGGGGGCCGCGTTGATGGCGCTGGTCTTTGCGGTGCAGTGGCAGGCAGGCTGGGTGGCGGTGGTCGGGGTCTGGCGCAGCGATCCACACTGGCTGGGATGGGGGGTGGCTTTTCTCGCCCCCCTCATTCTGTATCTGGTCGTGGCAATCGCCGAAGAGCTGCTGACGCGCGGCAACCAGATTCTCAACTTCACCGAGGGGCTGCTGGCGTTCGGCTATGTCCCGGCAGTGCTGGCCGCCTGGCTGTTCTCATCGTTGATCTTTGGTCTGCTCCATGTGGACAACCCACATGCGACCTGGGTGAGCACCGTCAACTTGACCCTGATGGGGGGGATGTTCGGGCTGGCCTACGTGCTGACCGGCGAACTGGCCCTGCCGATCGGCCTGCACCTTACCTGGAATCTGGTGCAGGGCAATGTCTATGGGGCTGCCGTCAGCGGAAAGATGCAATTCAGAACCACGGTCATCGCTGTCCAGGAGCAAGGCCCCGATCTGTGGACCGGCGGAGCATTCGGCCCGGAGGCCGGCCTGCTGGGCGTCCTGGCGACCGTGGCAGGGATGGCGGCGATCGTCGGCTGGGTTCGGTGGCGCTACGGCGACCTGTCGCTGCGCCGGTTGCGGGTCAAAAGAATTTGAAAGGAGCTGTTATGACCAAAAAGCTTTGGGGTGGACGTTTTACAGGCAAGACCGATCCGCTGATGGAGGCATTCAACGCTTCGATCCACTTTGACCGCAAACTGTGGGCAGTCGATCTCCGCGGCAGCCAGGCGTACGCGCACGCGCTGGAGCGGGGTGGCTTGCTGACACAGAGCGAGCGGACAGAGATCGTCGACGGGTTGGAAGCGATCGCCGCCGAATGGGAGAGCGGCACCTTCGTCCT
>JAPLGY010000223.1 GCA_026389955.1 Caldilinea sp.
TACATCGAACGGTCACCGATTACCTATGTGGCGCAGTGCCGCACACCGACATTGGTGGTGCATTCGGCGCAGGATCATCGCTGTCCGATTGATCAGGGGGAGCAGCTCTATCTGTCGCTCAAACGATTAGGCACCCCCACCGAGTTTGTGCGTTTTCCCAACGAGAGTCACGAACTCTCCCGCAGCGGTCGCCCCTGGCACCGCGTGTTTCGCCTGGATCGCTATCTGGAGTGGTTTTCACGGTGGGTGTGATCGCTTACGGATCGCTAGGGTAGGAGTGCATACCGCTTGTGTTGCGAGCTGACACGCAACATGTTGCTCATAACTTGTCAGCCTGACATCCGTAATCACGTACAAAGGAGCTTCCTGCAATGGCTAAAACCATCAAAGTTGCCTCGACCAAGGCAAAACCCGGCGAAAAAGCCTTTGGCTATCTGCATGTTGGCCATCTGGCCGCCGGTACCGAGGTGCGCATCCCCTTTCAGCTCGTCAACGGTGCGGAGGCGGGGCCCAAGCTCTGCCTCGAATCGACCATGCACGGTTGGGAACCCATGGGTGCCGAGATCATCCGCCGCGCCATGCTGCGCATCGATGCCAAAAAGCTGCGCGGCTCGATCTACTGCATACCGCTGGCCAGCCCCATGACCGTTGAGTTTGGCGGCACAATCGAGAGCGCTGGGCTGCGCGTCAATCCGGTCGATGTGCTGGATATGAATCGGGTCTGGCCCGGCAAGAAAGTCAACGGCTGGCTGACGGAGCAGATGGCGCATGCGTTGTGGACGGAAATTGTCACCCAATGCGACACGATCGTCGACCTGCACGACGGCACAGGCTCGTGTGACGAAATGCCTGTTGCCTTCCCACAGGGCTTTCCGACGGATCCAGGACGCGCTGTTTCTGGCGGGGTCGCCGATGGCACAGGCACCCTTTTCGAGGGCAAGAAACTCACCTCCAAGTTTCTGGGCGACATGAAGGAAAAAATTCGAGGCATGGCCATGGCCTTTGGCTCGCCCGTGATCTGGTGGCGCGAAAACCCGATCAACCCGGCGATGCTCTCCGGCCAGTGCACCCTGAACGGCATTGTCGCCCTGGTGGCCGAGTGCGGCGGCGGTGGCATGATCGACTATACGGTTGACCAGGGCGTCGAATGCCTGCTCAACATCCTGAAATATCTCAACATGATCGACGGCGAACCGGTCTTGCCCAAACGCCAGCTGATGGTGAGCGATTATGTGGTCTATCGCTCGCTGGAGGGTGGCTTCTATCTGCAAGAAGAGGGCATCTCCCTGGGGGGCAACGTCAGCAAGGGCCAGGTCATCGGACGGGTGATCGACCCTCTGACCAGCGCTGTGCGCGAAGAGTGCGTAGCGCCAGTGAACGGCATCCTGATCAGCCGCCGCATCCGCATGCCGATCAACCCTGGCGGCTACATCGCCCACATCGCCAACACGGACTCGGTGATTTGGGAGCGAGAGAACTACTAGGGCCCGCATACGCCAAACCATGCGCACACTTATTCAAGGCGGCTGGGTTGTCGGTTATCAACATGGACACCATGCCATCCTGCGTGATGGCGTGGTGGTCTATGAAGGCGGGCGAATCCTACATGTCGGGCCAACCTTTGCCGGACAGGTGGATCGCACAGTGGATGCGGCGGGTAAGTTGGTTGCGCCGGGTTTCGTCAACCTGCACTCAGTCGCCAATATCGATATTCAAACGCTGACACTTGACTGCAGCGAAATCGGGTTTGCTGCGTCACGCGCCAGCGCGATGGAGGGCGGTGACCCAATTGAATTGAGCGGTGAACGGCTGCGCGCCAGCGCCCGCTTCTCATTGCTGCAGGCCCTCAAAGCCGGCTCGACAACCATCGTCGAAAGCACAACCATGGCCCCAGCGCGCTTTGAAGTCTCGCGCCAGGAGGTCCCGGCTCTCGTCGAGGCGGCACAGGAACTGGGCGCTCGCCTCTATGTTTCGCACAAGTTCCGCGCCGGCAAACGCTATATGGACGACGACGGGGCCTGGAAGATCCACTGGGATGTGGCCGCCGGTCGGGCCGGGCTGGCCTACGGCAAGGAGATCGTGCGGCGCTATGAAGGCGCACAGCAGGATCGCATCCGCACCCTGCTCTTCCCCTACCAGTTTGACACCTGCACCCCAGAGCTGCTGGCTGAGGTCAAAGCAGCAGGTCGTGAGTTGAACACAGCGATCCACATGCACACATCACAGACCCTCGCTGAATTTCATGAATGTCTCCATCGTACGGGCCGGACGCCAGTGCAATTGCTGGAGCAGATTGGGTTTCTCGACCAGCAAACGATCTTGACCCATCTGCTCTACACGACATTGCATCCGGCATCCGGCTTCCCCGTACATGACGACAGCGATCTGCGCATCGTCGCCGACCATGGGACGACCGTGGTGCATTGCCCGGTCGTCTACGCTCGCCGTGACCGCATCCTGGACTCCTTTGCCCGCTACCGCAGCCGCGGCGTCCACGTTGTGCTCGGCACCGACACCTATCCGCAGGATATGATCGAGGAGATGCGTTGGGCCAGCCTGGGCTGCAAATGGCAGGATCGCGACGCCAGCCACGGCTCTGCGGCCGACGTCTTCAATGCCGCCACGCTCGATGGCGCCAGGGCGCTCCATCGCGACGATATCGGACGCCTGGCACCGGGAGCAAAAGCCGATATTGTCATCATCGACTTCACCAAGCAGCACATCGGCCCGGTGGACGACCCGATCAAGACGCTGGTCTATGTCGCCAATGGCACAGACGTCGAAACAGTCATCGTCGATGGGCGGGTCGTCATCGAACAAGGCGTGGCGCCCGGCGTGGACGAAACGACGCTGATTGCTGAGGCAGCTGAGGCACATCTCTGGCAGGCTGAGCAGTTCGTCAAGCATCACCCGAGTGGAAAGTCAACGCAAACATTGTTTCCAACCAGTTATCCACGAGTGCCACAGTGAGCAGAGTGACCACACTGATCGACGGTGGAACCGTCATTGCCTATCAAAACAACGGCCACGTGATCCTTCCTCAGGGGCAGGTGGTTTACGCCGACAATCGCATTGAGTTTGTGGGGCGTGCCTACGCAAAGACATGCGACCAACGGATCGACGCAGCCGGAAAATTGGTCATCCCTGGCTTTGTCAACCATCACATGGCCTTTGGCGTCCATATGCAGCTGACACGTCTGGATGCAACGCGCCGTAACTTCTTCAATTCTGGATTGGGGCTGGGCGTACAGCCGGAAAAGGCCTACAACGTCAGCGGCCCGCAGGCAGCAGATTGGCGCGCCAGCGCCGAGTACGCAATGACCACAGCCCTGCGCACCGGGACCACCACCTTTGTCATGGTGCCCAACTATGGACGCCACCCCTATCGTGGACGGCTTGGCACCGATCAAGAACTGGTCGATTGCGTGGCGCGCTTCGGCTTGCGCGCCTATCTCAGCTTGCCCTATATGTCCGGCGGCGTTGTCGGCAAGCCAGAGGGTGCGATCGAGTGGGCTGTACGCGAATCGGCGGGTTGGGAAGGGCTGGAGCAGGCGCTCGACTTTGCCCGCAGCTACAACGGTGCAGACCAGGATCGCATCCGCACCTTTCTTTTTCCCTATCAAGCCGACAACTGCTCACCAGAGCTGTTGCGGGCCTCCAAACGGGCAGCCAACGAACTGGGATGTACGCTCAAGATTCACACCGCGCAATATCTGCTCGATTTCCACCAGGTTTTGCGCCGTCACGCACTGACGCCGATCCAACACCTGGCCGAATCTGGTTTTTTGGGCCCTGAAGTTTCGGTGGCCCACGCCATCTTTACGCCGCGCCACCCGTGGCTGGCCTACCCGGCAGACGACGATTCCGACACGCGCCTGTTGGTGGAGAGTGGCGCGTCCGTGGCGCACTGCCCGATGGTCTTCAACCGCACCGGGGTTGCCCTGCATTCCTTCTCACACTATGTGCGCTCTGGCATTCCAGTCTCGCTCGGCACGGACACCTCTCCCCATGACATGCTGATGGAGATGCGCCATGCTGCGCTTATGAGCAAGCTGGTGGACGCTGACGCCACTTCGGGCACAGCAGCCGAAGTCTTCGACGCTGCAACGCTCGGCGGCGCCAGAGCACTGCAGCGCGACGACATCGGCCGATTGGCGCCCGGCGCCAAGGCTGACATTGTATTGGTCGACCTGGACAAGGGGCACAGTGCACCTGTCGCCGCACATGACCCGATCAAGGCGCTGGTCTATTGCGCCAGCGGCAGCGATGTGGACACCGTCATCGTCGACGGCGTCACGCGTGTGCGTCACGGCGAAGTCCTGGGCGTTGATCGGACAAGGCTGCGCGCCCATGCCGACGAGTTTAACGCGCGCTTGAACGCCAGCATCGCCTCGGCGCTCTATCAAGGCAGGCCGCTGACTGAGTTTTACCCGGCCGCTTTCCCCGATTGGCAGGAATCAGCAGACGATGCTGTCGACCATCACTCAGCCCGGCGCACCAGAACGTAGAGCCATTTGTAGGGTGCGGTCCCCCCGTACTCCGTCAAGCATGATTGGGTAGTAACTCGAAAGTTATTTTGAGTTCGTTACAGGCGTCTATGCCTGAGCAGTGACGAATGGGACACCTAAGTCGGTCTGAACGTATCATGACGGAACATACGATAGCCTACATGGTGCGAGCCATAAGGCTACGGAGCCACCGTAGTAGTCAGCAGACGAGAAAGTCGTCTACACGGCGAAGGGTGGCAGACAACAGAGGTTGAGGAATGGCGAGAAAAGCGAAATGCTCAGTGCTCAAGATTACCTGAACCTGGTCAAGGCCCAAGACTGACTCTGTTGTCGGAAAGCCGGATGATGTGAAAATATCAAGTCCGGTTTGGAGGGGGGCAGTTGGAAAAGTGCCCGCAAGGGCAACTCGCTGGCTGCC
>JAPLGY010000405.1 GCA_026389955.1 Caldilinea sp.
CTGGCATCAGATGCCGGGCGTGGAACTGGTCGGCTACTACGATCTGGCAAAGGAGGCAGCGGAGCGGGCAGCACAGCGTTACGGGGGCCAGGTGTTTGGATCGCTCGATGCGCTTCTGGCTGCGGTGGACCTGGTCGACATTTGTACCCCAGGCACTGCACACAAAACCAATGTGTTGGCGGCTGCGGCGGCGGGCAGGGCGATCATCTGTGAAAAACCGCTGGCGCGGCATCTGGCCGATGCGGTCGAGATGGTCGAGTGCTGTGAGCGGCGGGGTGTGCCGCTCTTCCCAGCCCAGGTTGTGCGTTTTTTCCCGATGTACAAACGGGTGAAGCAGGCGATCGACGCCGGCACCCTCGGCAAACCTGTGGTCTACCGCAGCGCTCGCTGCGGGAGCTTCCCGCGGCCGGGCCGTGATTTTTCTGCGCCCTACTATGCGGATTTCAACCAGAGCGGTGGGGTGGTGCTCGACGTGGCGGTGCATGACATCGATTTTGCGCGTTGGTGCTGCGGCGACGTCGAGCGGGTTTTTGCGCGCGGGCTGACCTTTTCTGGCAGACCATTCCAGGACCACGCGCTGATCACGCTGCGCTTTGTCTCCGGGGCGATCGGCCACATTGAGGCCAGCTGGTCGCACCCGCGCACGACCTTCACCACGCGGGTCGAGGTTGCGGGCGAACACGGGCTGGCCGAGTGGGATTCTCAGGACCGTCCCCCGCTGCTGGTGGAGCTCTACGACGAGGCGCAGGGCTATCGACGCAGCGGGAGCAACCCGACCGCAGCGGTGGACGAGCCCTACTACGCCGAGCTGGCCCATTTTGTGGAGGTCGTCGAAGGCCGAGCGGCACCGCTGGTCACGGCTCGAGACGGCCTGGAGGCCGTGCGGGTGGCGTTGGCGGCCATTGAATCGATGCGCTCCGGCAAGCCGGTTGTCATGCAGGAATTTGGAGGGTAAAGCCATGAACAATCAGACAATTCGGGTCGGTTTTCTGGGGGTTGCCCACATGCATTCGGTCAGCTATGCCCAGAATCTGTTGGCAACGGCCGGGGTGGAGGTGGTCGGGATGTGGGACCGCAGCCCTGAGCTGGCAGCGCAGTGGGCCAGTCGGCTGGCTGTGCCCCACTTTGCCAGCGCCGAAGCGCTGCTGGCTGCAGGGCTAGATGCGGCCGTGGTGTGCAGCGAGAATGTCTACCATCGGTCGCTGGTCGAACAGGCTGCTGGCCGTGTGCGGGCGATTCTGTGTGAGAAGCCGATTGCCACCACAGTCGCCGACGCCCGTGCGATGATCCAGCGCTGTGCCGACACACAAACCCGACTGCAGATTGCTTTCCCGGTACGGTTTGCACCGGCTGTGGTCGAGCTCAAGCAGCAGCTGGATGCTGGCCTGTTGGGGGAGGTCTGGACGGTCAATTGCACCAACCACGGGTCGATGCCTGGCGGCTGGTTTGTCGATCCGGCGCTGGCAGGTGGAGGGGCCGTGCTTGACCATACGGTGCATGTGATTGACGTGCTGCGCTGGCTCTGGGATGCCGAGGTCACCGAGGTCTACGCCGAGATCGGCGACAGCCTGCTGCATCCCGGCCTGGGTATCGACGATGCCGGGCTGCTCTCGTTTACGTTGAGCAACGGCATCTACGGCACGCTCGACACCAGCTGGTCGCGGCCCAAAAGCTACCTGATCTGGGGGGATGTCAAGCTCGAGATTTTGGGCGAGCGGGGGGCGGTTCACGCCGACACGCTGCACCAATACATCACCCTGGCGTTGGCAGCGACATGGATCGCGGGCTGATGGTTGATTTTGTCGACATGGTGCGCAGCGGGCGTGAGCCTTCGATCTCTGGTGCCGATGGGCTGGCTGCGCTGGCGGTGGCGCTGGCAGCCTATGCTTCGTCGGCCAGCGGCCAGCCGGTACAGGTGGAAAAGATGGTGTAGGCGACGCCCTCTTCTGGCTGGCGTCCTCCTCCTGCTGCCGGGCTGGCGGCAAGTTTGAAGATCGGGAAACGATAAAAATCGAGGGGCAGAATGTCAAAACCTGTTGAACTGGTTGTGGTCGGTGCCGGCGCGCGGGGGGGCACGGCCTATGCCTCCTATGCGCTGCGCCACCCTGAAGAGGCGCGCATTGTCGGGGTGGCAGACCCCGACCCGCTCCGTCGAGAGCGGCTGGCAGAGCTGCACGACATCGACGACAGCCGCTGTTTTGTCTCCTGGGAGGAGATGATGGCGGCTGGCCAGCTGGCGGACGGCGCGATCGTGGCCACTCAGGACCAGATGCATGTCGAGCCGGCGATCGCGGCGATGGAGGCTGGCTACGCTGTGCTGCTGGAAAAACCGATGGCGCATACGCTCGAAGGGTCGGTGCAGCTCGTGCAGGCAGCGGAACGTACTGGCCGCGTGCTGCAGATCTGCCATGTGCTGCGCTATGCACCCTTCTGGCGCACATTGCACGCGGTGCTGGAGGCCGGGACGATCGGCGAGCTGGTCACGGTCGAGCACCGCGAGAACGTGGCCTACTGGCATATGGCCCACAGCTTTGTGCGGGGCAACTGGCGCAACAAAGGGCTCTCCAGCCCGATGATTCTGGCCAAGTGCTGCCACGACCTCGACGTGCTGGTCTGGAACCTCGACCAGCCTGTCAAGCGTCTGGCGTCGGTTGGCTCGCTGATGCACTATCGGTCGGAGAGCGTTGGACCTGAGATCCCGCTGCGCTGCACCGACGGCTGCCCGGTCGAGGCTACCTGCCCCTTCTCGGCGATCGGCATCTATCTGGACTACGAGCGCACCTTCCCGGGCACTCGCCAGCGGCTGGTCGCTGCCGGCAAAGACCCCGAAGCGCCTGAAGGCTGGCCATTCAGCATCATCGCCAACGATGTCAGCCGGGCTGGCCGGCGCCAGGCGATCGAGACAGGCCCGTATGGCCGGTGTGTCTACCGGTGTGACAACGACGTGGTCGACCACCAGACCGTTCTGATGGAGCTGGAGAGCGGCGCGTCGGTGACGCTGGTCATGCATGGCCATTCGTACGAAGAGCGGCGGACCATGCGCTACGACGGTACCAAGGGGACCCTGCGGGCGCGGGTCGACCCAGACGAGATCGAGATCAGCCTGTACGGCGCTCAGACCGAACGCATCACGATTCCGCCCAGCCCGACCGGGCACGGCGGCGGCGACGAGGGGATCCTGCACGATTTTGTGCGTGTGCTGCGTGGGGAGCTCGAGCCGCTGACAACGGCCCGTGTGTCGCTGGAGAGCCATCTGCTGGCGTTTGCTGCCGAGGATGCGCGGCTGAGCGGAGAAATGATTCAAATGGCAAACTACCGGGTACGGGCCGAGGAACTGGCCCGGCAGCTGCGGTAGCCGGGGGCTCTTGCGAGACAAGCAGACGGACGAGCATGCGTGTTGCAGGGTTGATGAGCGGCACATCGGCGGACGGAATCGATGTAGCGATCGCCGAGATCACCGGTTTGCCGTTTGAGAGCGGGCAAGGCAGTGGGCTGGCGGTCGTGCCGCTGGCTTTTGAAACGGTTGTCTGGCCAGAAGCCCAGCGCAGGACGATCTTCGAACTGTTTGCTGGCCGTGCGACCCTGGCCCAGATCTGCCAGGCCAACTTCAGCCTGGGGGAGACCTTTGCCAGTGCGCTCTGCCAGGTTGTGGCCAGGGCCGGGTTGGATCTGGCGCAGATCGATCTGGTAGGCAGCCATGGCCAGACCCTCTGGCACGATGTTGCGGCGGACGGGCGGGTGACCAGCACGCTGCAGATTGGGGAGCCTGCGGTGATTGCTGCGCGCACTGGGGTCACGACGGTGGGCGATTTTCGGGTGGCAGATGTTGCGGCAGGGGGGCAGGGTGCGCCGCTGGTGAGCATTTTTGACTGGCTGCTGCTGCGCCCGCCGCCGCCGCTGCCGGGGGAGGTGGGGGGGTGGCGGGCGATCCAGAACATTGGAGGCATCGGCAACGTCACGTTTTTGCCGCCGCTGGGGGTGGCAGCACTGCCGCTGGCCTTTGACACAGGGCCGGGCAATGTGCTGATCGACTGGGCTGCTCAGTTTGTCAGCGGCGGGCGTCTCGCCTACGATCGGGACGGCGAACTGGCAGTGCAGGGAAAGGTGCAGTCGGATCTGCTCGAACGGTGGCTGGCTCACCCCTATTACACGCACCGTCCTCCCAAAACGACCGGGCGAGAATTGTTCACGGCGGGGCTGGCCCAGCAGATGTGGGAGGAAGCTTCTGGGTTGCCGGCGGAGGATGTTGTGGCCACGATCACGGCGCTGACTGCGGCCAGCATTGTTGACGCGTACGTGCGTTTTGCACCCGGCCCGCTGGCAGAGGTGGTGGTCTCCGGCGGCGGCTTCCACAACCCGGTTTTGATGGCAGAACTCCGTTCCCGGCTGGCGGTTGGGCTGGGGCGTGAGGTTGCGTTGATCCCCCACGCTGCGCTGGGAATTGAGGGGGACGCCAAAGAGGCGTTGGCGTTCGCGCTGTTGGCCTATCTCTGTGTGCACGGGGTGCCGGGAAATGTGCCGGCCTGTACGGGTGCGCTGCACCCTGCGCTGTTGGGCAAGGTGGCATTGGGGCGTACAGGTCGAGGCGTGGTTCGATGAACGCCCGCTGGATTGCGTTGGGGATCGACGGGGGGGGCACCAAGACCCGCTGTGTTGCGATCAACCAGCAGGGGGAAGTGCTGGCGTTGACGACGGTTGGTTCGACCAACATTCAGGCAGTCGAGCACGGGACCGTGCGTGAGCGGCTGGCCGAGGGGGTGGTGACTGTGTTGTCGCATGCCAGTGCCGACCCAAAGGATGTGGCGGCGATCGGGCTGGGGATGTCGGGGGTGGGGCGGCCGGGTGATGTGGCGCTGGTGCGGCGTTGGGTGGCCGAGATGTTGCCGAACGCCTACGCCTATATCGACAACGATGCAGTGGCAGCGCTGGCCAGCGGGACTGGAGGGGAACTCTACGGTGTGGTCGTCGTCAGCGGGACCGGCATGATTGTGTTGGGGGTCGACGCGGCAGGCCAGCGCCAGCGTGCGGGCGGATGGGGGGCCCTTCTGGGGGATCCGGGCGGTGGCTACAGCATCGGTGTGGCCATCCTCCAGGCCATCACAGCGGCTGCTGACCACTGTGGTCCGCCCACGGTGCTGACCGGGCAGGTGCTGGAGCGGCTGCAGCTGCCAGAGATCGCCGGCCTGGTCCACTGGGCCTACGGCCAGCCGGGCTGGGCCCATGTGGCCGGGCTGGCGCCGTTGGCGGAAACGTGTGCGGCGCAGGGGGACGAAGTTGCATTTCGGATTTTGACCTGGGCGGCTGACAACCTGGCCTGGCGTGCCGAGTCTGTGATCCGTCGGCTGGGAATGGCGCAGGAGCATTTCTCGATCGTGCTGGCAGGGGGCAACCTGACCCGGAAAGGGCTGTTGTGCTCGTTGTTGACGCACCGATTGGAAGAGATTGCACCGTACGCTGCGGTGACTCTGCCGTATCTTGATGCAGCGGCAGGCGCTGCGCTGCTGGCATGGCAACAGGCCAAAAAAGAGGGGTATGGTGAAGGCCATCCCACCAAGGAGATGTGAAGATGAACGAAAAAGAGAAAGTGCTGGCAACGTTGGGGGGGGGCTGCTTCTGGTGTCTGGAAGCAGTCTATCTGGAGCTGACTGGGGTGAGCCGGGCAGTCTCGGGCTATGCAGGGGGGCGGGTCAAAAACCCGACCTACCGGGAAGTCTGCAGCGGTGCGACCGGGCATGCCGAGGTTGTTCAGGTGAGCTTTGACCCGGCGGTGATCTGCTACGCCGACCTGCTGCGGATATTTTTTACGATCCACGACCCGACCACGTTGAACCGTCAGGGGGCAGATGTTGGGACGCAGTATCGTTCGGCCATTTTTTACCATGACGCCGGGCAGGAGCAGGACGCGCGTGCGGTCATGGCGGAGGTCACGCAGCAAGGACTGTGGCCCAATCCGTTGGTGACCGAAGTGGTGCCGTTGACGATCTTTTATCCGGCGGAAGAGTACCACAGCGACTACTACCGGCGCAACCCGATGCAGCCGTACTGCCAGGTGGTGATTGCACCGAAGGTAGCCAAATTTCGCAAGCAATATCTTGAACGGCTCAAACGATAAAGCAACTGCTCAGGCTGCTGGCAGGACACGACCAGCGGTCCACAATTGTGCCTTCACACAATCGACATCCAGCCCAATCAAAATGTTGATCGTTTTTGCCCCGTAGGGGTGTCTGATCTACATTCAGGCACCCTGTTGGAACGCGGCGGCAGCAAGGCTCACCTTGAAATCAGCGAAGGTATTGAGAAAAAAGATAGTACAAGTGTACTGTAAGGCACGGGCAATCCTTGTGTATTTTGTAATAAGGCACGGGCAATCCTTGTGTATCTTGTGACAGATTTTATTTGATTGCCGACTGTACTAGACGGTTGACTCTGCTGAATCCAAGTAGTGCGTCGCAGTGATCGTCCTGTCGGAGAAAAGATAATGAGAAAAGCTTGCCCATCTCTTCACTACCAAGATTGTTCAAGCAAGCATCACATGGTTCCCTCTCGGATATTGCTGGTTACGTTGTTGCTTGCTCTGCTGATGGGGGTGTTGCCCCCATCACCGGCAGCGGCAGTGTTCCACCGGCCCTTGGCAGAGGGGGACCGCATCGTTCCCTGCTCGATCCACGCAGAGCACAACCCGCAGCAAGGTGGATGCTGGCGCCGCCCAGGCCCCGACGGCCCTGCCAAAGGCAGCGAGCGGCAGCCAGGCGGGTGGGTTTACCACGCAGAATATCGCCGACTTTGCGGAGACGCCGATCAGCGGGCGTGTTTTCCGTGATTTCAACTACGATGGTCTGCTCACGGCGAGCGGGGTGGTGACAGATGCTGGGGTGAGCAGCCAACTGGACCATCGACTTCGCTTTCCACGTGGCTGGCATCGCCCTGCCCAGCGCACTCCCGGAAGAGCAAGAGCCGGGGTGGATCCGCTGCCTCTTCCTGCCTGCGGTGCAGATGGGTGTGCAGGCAGCAGAAGGTGTTGGGGTAGCTTCAGAGACAGGCCTGGCAGAAGAACGTGCGCCAGCAGTCTCTGAAGCGGCGCCGGAAGCGGCGCCTGCCGTAGAACCGCTGAGCGAAAACGAGGTGGCGGTGGAGATGCAGGAAATCGAGACAGCTGCGCCGTCGTGTGAGGGCTGGCGGCAGGTGAGGAGGCTCTTGAGAAAGAGCCCCTGACTTGCCTGGCTGTCAGTGTTTGGGGTGTGGGTCAAGAGACGGTGGAGTTAAAGAAATCAGGAGAAAAAAATGCGAGTGAAGCAGATAGTTGTCAGTCTGGCAGCAGTGCTGTGGCTGGTAGGGGCATTTCTGTTTGTGGTCGGGAGTATGCCAGTCCTGGCTCAGGAGCCGACGGTAATTGGAAATTTTGT
>JAPLGY010000080.1 GCA_026389955.1 Caldilinea sp.
ATACTGCTGCGCCCGGTCCAACGCCTGTCCTCCTTCAGCGCTGTAGTGCTCCATCTGCACGGTCAACAAAGCGATCAACAAGGTGATCATCACCACCCAGACGATCGTATCGACCTCTTCGGCTTCTTCATGAAACAAAAAACGGCGGATCGCGGCCAAAACGCCGCTGGACGACTTATTCTCTGCTGTCTTCGGTGTCGACAGTTCGTTCAGCAAATTTTCTGACATCGACAACTCCTTGCCCGCCGTTCTGGATTCAGCAGGTGTGTTACACAAGCAAATAAATCCCCAAAATCACCAACAACATACCAAGCGTTGCAGCCACCACGAATGTTCCACGGACGGCGACACGCCGTTCATTGAAATACTGAACCAGCTCATAGACGCAGAGCGCCACTGTCAGCCAGAGCAACAGCCAGATAAACTGCATCCCGATCGAGCGTTGCTCGTCGGCATCTAAAAAGTACGGTTGGGGGTCCAGTTCCGTCTGCTGTTCTGCCCGCGCCCAGGCCTCCCCCAGCTGGCGTTCGGTGTCGTAGCTGCCGTCCCGGTTGAGATACCGCATGGAGAAAAAGAGACGGCTGGAGGCCGCCTTGCGCTGGGACTGGGCGAGTTCCTCCGTCAGGGCGCTGTTTTCCTCGGCAGCGGCGTCGGTGCTGGCCAGTGTTTTTTCCAGCTGGTTTTGCAGCTCGCTGTGGGCCAGATAGTCTGTGTATGCGCGATATTGGGAATAGAGCTGGCCATAATTGATATTTTGCACCAGCTCTCGGTTGAACGCGGCGGCCATCCCAAAATTGGCAGCTTCACCAGGGTCCAACTTGGATTGAAAGAGTGAGATAACGACCATGACGATGGTCGCAATCAATGCAGAGAGGGTGACGAAGGTGGTCAGGCGGCTGGTGCGTTCCGGTTCCGCTTCTGCGTCCGCCTCTGGGGGAGCCTTGTCCACAGCAGATCCCTCCACGATCTGCTCCAGTTGTCTGGACACCTGCACCAGTCTTGCTTCATTTTGTTCCAGACGCTGCAAGACCCGTAAAAGCATCTCCTGATTTTGCTGGGTATCCATTCCTGTCTCCCTGTCGACTGTATTCGTATACTCTTCTGATTATACTACGAAGATGGTACGGGACGCACGCCGGAATAGTCCAGCCAGCCGGTGGGATGAGAGCTGAACCCCTCCAGGCTTTTATGGGCCGCCATCAACACTGGCCTGAAGCAGGGGATCAGCGAACAGCCCTCCTGCGCGATCAACTCTTGGATCGTGCGATAGCGTGCTGCCCGAAGGGCCGGGTCTGGCTCGCTGCGTGCAGCGACGATCAGATCGTCCAGCTGGGGATTGTTCCAGTGGCTGTAGTTGGCAGGCGATTGGGAATGATAGGCAGTCGTGAGTGTTTCGTCTACGCTGGGGCGTAGACCCCAGTTCACGACATGAAAGGGGGCTCTGCCTGCGTAGTCCGCCAGATAGATATCCGGGGGAACTGTGATCACCTCGACAGCGACCCCGGCTGGCAGTGCCATGTCGCGATATGCGTAGGCCATTTCGACCATACCCGGTTCGATAGCTGCCGTGATCAGGGTCAGCTGCAGCCCATTGGGATAGCCGGCCTGAGCCAGCAGCTGGCGCGCCTGTTGGGGGTCGTAGGGGGGCAGAGGCAGTTCGACCCAGAAGGGGTGAATGGGGGAGATCGGCTGGTCACTGGCCAGTGTGCCCCGTCCGGCCAGGATCAGCTCTTGCATCGCAGGTCGATCCAGACAGAGTTTCAACGCTTCTCGCACCTGTAGGTCATAAAACGGCGGCAGATCTACCCGCATCACGATCGCCTGATACCGGCCGCTGGGCACCTCCTGGACGCCGATCTCGGGGTTTTCGGCGAGTTGGTTCAAATTTTCGGGGGGGACATCGGGCATCAGGTCGATCTCGCGGGTCAGCATTGCTTCGACTTGTGCAGGGATGGAGGGAAAATAACGGTAGAGCAGGGTTTCAAACTGCATCGAAAATGCTTCGTCCCAGTAGTTCGGGTTGCGCGTCAATCGAATGGACTCCCCGGAGACCACACTGGAGAGTTGCCAGGCGCCAGCGCCGGTGGGCTGCGCCGTCAGGTCGATGGTCGACATCCCTTGTGGGACAATTCCCGTCAAGGGGATGCCGAGCAGCAGCGGGAGATCTTCATTGGGGGCTGAAAGCACAAAACGCACTGTATATTCGTCCAGGGCTTCCACCTGTGCGATGACGTCGAACACGAGCCGCATCGGGGATTCCACCGCCGGGTCCAAGAGACGGTTGAAGGTATAGACCACGTCTGCGGAGGTCAGCGGCATGCCGTTGTGAAAGCGCACCTCGCGCTCCAAGTCAAAGGTCCAGGAGAGTCGGTCGGGGGCCTCCTGCCAGCCTGCAGCCAACAGCGGTTCAGGGGTCAGATCGGGGGCGATATAGACCAGGGCATCATAGAGCGCGTAGACCACTTGAATCGCCTCCATCGACCCGGCGCGCGCCGGGTCGAGCGTTGACGGATAGTTGAGGAAAGCGACGCGCAAAGCAAAGGTAGGGTTATTGGACATTGCTGTTGCAATCAGATCTGCTGCGGACAGAGCCTGATTGGCAGGAGAAGGGGTTGTTGTGCTGCTTGCGCAGCCGCCGGCCATCAGCAGACCTGTCCCCCCCAGCCATTTCAACAGATCACGCCGTGACATCGGGCCCAGAACTGGCCCTTGACCCAAAAATTCATTTTTCACGGGAACACTGACTCCCTCTCACTCAAGCGGTTGGCTAACCACGATCCGTGCGGTAGCAGGCGGGACGAACCCCTCCGGCCACCGTGTCATATCGTTGTACGTAATGCCCAACAGGTCGGTATCGGGCAGAGAGTCGGAGGTGCTGCTGACCAGCTGGCTGCCGCGCAGGTCGCTCCACTCCAGGCTGGCGCCGTGCAGGTCGGCCCCCAACAGATTGGTGTTGGTCAGATTGGCGCCCATCAGGTTGGCACCGGCGAGCAAAGCACCGCTCAGGTTGCTGTTGCGCAGATCCGCGTCGGTGAGGACTGCACCGATCAGGTTCATTCCCTCCAGAGAAATGCCAGCCAGCACGGCCCCTTCGAGACGCGCGCCGCTCAGGTCGCTGCCGTTCAAACTGGCGCCGGTCAGCACTGCGCCTTGGGCGAGAACACCGCGCAGATTGCTTCCGGCCCCACGCGGGGTAGATGCGGTCAGATTGGCCCCTTGCAGGTAGGCCCAGCTCAAATTCGCCCCGCGCAGGTCTGCGCTGCTCAGGTTGATGCCGCGCAGGTCTGCCCCGCGCAGGTCGCTGCCGATCAGATTGGCTTGAATCAACACCGCTGCACGCAGCTTGACCTGAGTCAGGTCGACGCGAATCAACATGGCGCTGGTCAAATTGGCGCCGCTCAAATTGGCGTTGTCCAGCTGGGTGTCGCTGAGGTTGGCCCCGGTCAGGTTGGCCCCGGTCAGGTTGGCTCCGCGCAGATCGGTGCTGGTCAAATTGGCAAAAGACAAATCTGCGCCGCTCAGGTCGACGTTGCTCAGATTGGCTTGACTCAGATTGACCTGGATCAAGTCTGCGCTGCGCAGATTGGCGCCGGCCAGATTGGCACCCGCCAGCTCACGTCTCGACAGTTTTGCCCCCAGACAATCGGGGGGACAGCCTGAAGGCAACCCAGGCTGGCAGCCAGCCAACAGGAGAATCCAGAACATCCCAGCCAGCAATTTGTAGAGGCCGCTCATTGTTTCCACTCGTTCATTGTGACAGCTCCGTCTGAGAGACATCCAGCTGGGGCAGCAGCTGTTCTACGAACGGCGAGTCAGGCCAGATCGTCTGGCGGTCATAGACGATCCCACTCAAGTCCGCGTCGACCAGGAGCAGGGAGCGCTGCAGTTCATTCAGTTCGATCAAGACCGGGTCGAACGCCAGGTCGCTTGTCTGGAGCGAAGCAGCGTCCAGTTTCGTTTCGCTCAAATTGGCGCTGCTGAGGTTGCTGCCTTTCAAATTGGCGCCGACCAGGTTGCTGCCGATCAAGACCGCACCGGTCAAGGTTGACGAAGCCAGGTCAGCAGCAATCAGGCTGCTGCCGACCAGATTGCTGCCGTCCAGGCTGGTTCCAACCAGTTTTGCCAGATTCAGCCAGGCGCCGGTGAGACGGCTGCCAGACAGGTTGACGCCGCTCAGATCGGCGTTGCTGAGGATGGCACCGCTCAAATCGGCGTTGATCAGGGTAGCGCCGTTCAGCGTGGCGTTGGTCAAATTGACAGTATTGAGTCTGGCGTTTTTGAGGTTGACGCCGGTCAGCCGTGCGCCCTGGAAGCTGACGCCGCTGAGATTGGTTTGGGTCAGATCGATCCCGGTGAAATCTACACCGGTCAGATTTGCGCCGCTGAAATTGGCGCCGCGCAGGTCAGAGCCGGCAAAATTGGCACCGATCAGGACGGCTCCCAGAAAAAACGCGCCCTGCAGCTGCGCGTTTTGAAAATTGGCGCCGGTCAGGTTGGCGCCGCTGAAATCTGCGTCGCGCAGCTGGGAACGTGACAGATCTACGCTTGACAAATTGGCGTCGACAAAATCTGCATTCTCCAGGTTCAGATTGTTCAGAGAGCGCCCGACCAGATTGGAGCCGGTACACTCTGGCACACAGCTCGTCAGAGAGATCAAGATGGGGACAAGCAGATTGAACTGAAACAGTGCAAACAACACCGTGAAGATACCCAGGAAAATCGCCGTTGCAATGCGCAGATGCGCACGCATGGACTCCCAGTATCGAAAAAAAAGCACATAAACGGCAATCAGAGCAAGAACGAACCCCATACGCTGCCCCTGAATCAAGGAGAGGTGGTGTCGGTCAGCGTCTGCGACACTTGGATCGAGATGCTGGGAAGAACCGTTGTGGTAAAGGTCATCTGCGCGTCCAGGGCATTGAGCGCTGGATCACTGTTGAGCGACTGGGTCAGACCGTCCAACGGCAACAGATAGGGAGCCGTGTTGGGCACCAGCATGACCCGGATATTGGGGGAGAGTTTGTCGATATACTCGTAGGTCAACAGGTCAGGGTTTTGTTCCAACGCTTTTCCGATCAGATTCAACGCCTGGGCCTGTGCTTCTGCTTCGAGCAAAATGGCCGCTGCCCGTCCTTCTGCTTCGATCCGGTATTTGTCGCTTCGCCCTTGGGCTTCGGTGGCCAGCCGGTCTCGCTCGCCTGCGGCCAGGTTGCGCACCTGATTGGCTTCGTAGAGGGTGCGGGTTTCTCCCTCGAAGGCGATCTGTTTGTTTTCCACGGCTTTGGCGTAGTCGTCGGTGAAGGTAATATCGCGCAACAAAAAGCGATCCACCAACAGCCCTTTCTCCCCCAGGCTTTCGCGCAGCAGCCGCTCCAGTGAGACCTCCAGATTGCGTCGCGCCGAGCTGCTCACCTCACGTGCGCTGAACTGGGAGGCCTGCGTGCGGACCAACCCACGGATCACGGGACGCACGTAGTCGGTTGTATAGCGATCCTGCCAGTCGATGTGCAATGTCACGACCTGGTCGGGATTGATCCGAAAAATGATCGAACTGTCGATCAGGACCTCCTGGCCGTCGCTGGTGCGGGCACGGATCGAATCGTCGCCCGACACCTGTCCCTCGGAGGGTTTGGCGGACATGGTGTAATTCTGCCAGATGATTGGGTAATCGATCTCCCGTTCCAGGATTGGCACAATCAGGTGCAACCCGGCCCGCAGCGGGTCGGGGCGCACCCCTCCTGGGGAGATCAGCGAGATCACCACTCCGACGCCGGTCGGCGGGACGAAAACCAAGGCAGCGCTCAGGAAAGTGACCAGCAGACTCACGCCCAAAGGGATCCCGACCTGGGCAGAACCCAGGCGGCGCGCAGCCTTTTTGAATCCTTCCGTGAGCAGGCTGCGTACAAAGACAGCCAGCACATAGATCCCAAACAGGATCCAGCTCAACAGACTCAGAAAACGTAACAGTTCATCCAGATTCGGCATAGTCTGCGTCCATCATCGACTCAAATTTCCCAAAATATCGCCTGTGTGCTGCTAGTGGTGTGCGATCACCAGCAATGTCGCTGCACGTTGGCGCACACAGCGCAGTGCGATCTGCAAGCTTTCGGCATCCAGCGCACCAAAACTCTCGTCCAAAATCCACAGATCCGCTCTCTGGAGCAAAGAGCGTGCGACGTAGATCCGGCTTCGTTCGCCGTGCGAAAGCCGCCACCCGCTCTCGCCGACCATCTGTTCGAGGCCAGCGGGCATTCGCTTCAACAGCTCTCCCAACCCCAGCTCTTTGCAAATTTCCTCTGCCTCCAGCAGGTCACGCGCCGCAGGGGGCCACTGTCTTCCCAGCAGCAAATTGAAGGCCAGCGTGCCGGTCAAGATATAATTTTCATGAAACTGGGGCACCAGCACGATGCGGCGCCGCCAGTAGGCGCCCCCCAAGCTGTTCTGGTCGTAGCCCGACAGGGACAGACGGCCCGCGCTGGGCACGCGCAGACCGGCCAACAGCGCGGCCAGCGTCGACTTGCCGCTGCCCGAGAGGCCGGTGAGCAGGATCTGATCGCCGGGGTTGATCTGCAGATGGCAGCCAGCGACCACAGGGCTGGCGTCGGGCCTGTAGCGGAAGGTAAGCCCTT
>JAPLGY010000755.1 GCA_026389955.1 Caldilinea sp.
GCTGGCCGGGCTGACCAAGACCCCTGCCATCTTTCTGGTCGCCACGCTGGTGCTGCTGGTCGCGATCGACTGGTGGCGCAGCGGCCGTTCAGCCCGGCAGGGAGGGGCCGCGTTGGGAAGCCTCACCCTCTGGGGCGGTGTTGCCCTCGTTCTGTTTGTCGCGCTCTGGCCTGCCCTGTGGGTGCAGCCTGTGCAGACCCTCGCCCAGATTCTGGCGGAGATGAGTGTGCACGCCGAAGGACACACCAACCCCAATTTCTTTTGGGGGCAGCGTGTCGAAGATCCCGGGTGGCTGTTTTATCCGGTCGCGCTGCTCTTCCGGGCCACACCGGCCACTCTGATCGGTGGAATCGCAGCAGGCGTGTTGTGGGCCAAGCGCGGCGCCCCACTCTTCCGCCAACCAACCACCCGCTCTGTGCTGCTGGGTGCCCTGCTGTTTGCTCTGCTGTTCACTGCTGGTATGACGCTGGGGGGCAAAAAATCAGACCGCTATGTCCTGCCCGCACTGCTTGCATTGGATCTTATCGGCGCGATCGGCTGGTATGGCCTTGCCCAGCTCGTCTGGCGGCAGCCGTGGCTGGCCCGCGCTCCCCGACGGCTGGGGCCTGTCTGGGGAGGGGCCATGGCCCTGTGCGCGCTGCACGGCTCGTTCGCTGCCTACCACGCGCCGTACTACTTCACCTATTTTAACCCCTTGGTCGGTGGCACTGCCACCGCCCCGCAGATGCTGGTGATTGGCTGGGGAGAAGGTCTTGACCGGGCTGCACGCTGGCTGAACGAATACGGCCAGGGGCAGGCACGTCCAGCCCTGGCTGCCTACCACAACGGCCCGTTTTCTTACTTTTACCAGCACGACGCCATCAGCTATGCCAGCAATCTGCAGCGCGACTGGCTGGAGGCTGATTACGCCGTCACCTACGCCAATCAATGGCAACGTCAGCTGCCCGATGCCCAGACGTTGGAATTTTTTGCAGCGCAAACGCCGGTCTATGTCTATCGTTTCCGCGGGTTGGAACTGGCACAGGTCTACGATCTCGTGCAGACCCTGCCTCCCCCCAACCCCAAAGTCGACGCGCAGCGGATCATCGACTTTGGGGGGGCCCTGCGGCTGCTGAAACACGACCTCTCTCCGCTGCCCAGCCAGCCGGGAGAGAGCGGCGAGGTCGCACTCTATCTCAAAAAAATCCAGACGATGGAACAGAATGTCAGCGCGTTGCTCCGTCTGTACGGGCCCGACGGCAGCGAGGTGTGGCGCAGCGAAGGCTGGCCCTATGGAAGCCCAACCCGCGAGTGGCCGCTGCGCGAGGTGCGCCGGGACGCCCATCTTCTGGCTTTGCCCCCTACCCTGCCAGATGGCCTGTACAGACTGACACTTGCCTTCTATGAGAGCGAAACGCTCGACCTGCTGGCGGTCACCTATCCAGGCAACCGCCAGATACCGTCAGGAGGCACAGAGGCGGATCTCCTCTTGATCCAGGTCGGAACAGCGCCGACACCTGCGTCGAAGGGGCAGCTTCCCTCGGACTTCGGGGCCAGCATTCGCCTGGCCGGCTCCACGCTGCCCTCAACGTTGGCGGCCGGACAGACACTGCCCGTCACACTGGTCTGGCAAAGCCTGCACCCCACCGCAGCTGCCTATACCGTGTTTGTTCACGTCGTCGACCCAGCTGGCCAGCTGGTGGCTCAACAGGACCGCAGCCCCCAGGCCCCCACCCAACTCTGGACTCCCGGAATGACCTTTGAGGAGCGCTATACCCTCTCCTTGCCGGCCAGTCTACAGGCCGGTGAATTCAGTGTCCGGGTCGGGCTGTACGACGCCAGCGGCACGCGTCTGCCGACCGACAACGGCGAAAAAAACGATTTCGTCGAGATCGGCCGGTTGCAGGTCGACTGAGCTCAGGGCAGAGAGCGAGCACAGCGAAACCCATAGAGGTTGTTGCTGCGCTCGGGAAAGGTGACGACCCGGCGGGCCACCCGCATGTAATCGAAGTGGTTGTCCCATGAACCGCCGCGCAGCAGATGGTCAGAACCTGTCGCTGGCCCCTGTGGGTTGTGGATGGGGGAGAAGCTGTAGTAGTTGCTGGCATACAGATCGTTGACCCACTCGCGCACGTTGCCCGCCATGTCCATCACCCCATAGGGGCTGGCCCCCGCAGGGTAGGTGCCGATCTCGGTCGTATCCCCCACACACCAGACCCGTCTCCCCTCGACCATCACGTCAAAATTCCCGAGTGTACAGTCGCGGGGCTCGTCTCCCCAAGGATACATCCTGGTGTCTGTCTCCCCGCGCGCCGCTTTCTCCCACTCCGCCTCGGTGGGCAGACGCTTCCCTTCCCAGACGCACAAATTTCGGGCGTCGTGCCAGTTGGTGTGCAGCACCGGATAGGTCGCATATTCAGGGTTTCCATAGTAAAAACTGCGCGTGTTCGACCCACGGCTGCAGACCCGCCCCCCAGAGCGACAGACAGACCGCAGCCAGGAGAGCCCCCCCCCTAAAATGACCGGGCACAGCGAATCCCATAGTAGTAGTTGCTTCGCTCCAGATAGGTATAGATACGATAGGCCACACGCATATAGTTGCCGTGGTTGTCCCACGACCCACCACGCAGGATACGGGTGGTTCCGGTTGCCGGGCCCTGTGGGTTGTGTACAGGCGATACACTGTAATAGTTCTGCCCATACCAGTCGTTGACCCATTCGCGCACATTGCCCGCCATGTCCATCACCCCATAGAGGGTGGCGCCCTCCGGGTAGGTACCGACCTGAACAGTGTCACCCGTACACATCCTCCGCCCCCCTTCGATCGGCACATGAAAATTGCCCAGAGCACAGTCCAACTCACGGTTGCCCCACGGATATTTTCGCGTGTCCAGGGGACCGCGCGCCGCCTTCTCCCACTCTGCCTCGGTCGGCAGTCGCCTGCCCGCCCAGCCACAGAAGGTATTGGCGTCGTTCCAATTCACAAACAGCACCGGGTAATTGGCAAATTCAGGGTTGCCGTAATAAAAGAGGCGGGTGCTGGACTCGTTCGAGCGTGGGGCCCGGCAGACCCCCGCATCGACACAGGCTTGATAGCGTGCGTTGGTCACTTCATATTTGTCGAGGTAGTAGGCATCCAGAGAGACCGTATGCAAAGGCAGCTCGCTCACGCGCGTGCAAGAATCCACCGCATTGTAGACGTCACAGCCCATCTGAAACTCTCCAGGCGGGATCAAGATTTCCTCCGCAAAATTATTGAGGGGAGGTGTCGGGGTGCTGGTGGCTTCTCCCTGCGCCACCACAGGCAGATAGAGCTGGCTTGCAGTCAGCTCGACAGAGGGGCGCACCCACAGACCGAAAGAAT
>JAPLGY010000018.1 GCA_026389955.1 Caldilinea sp.
GTTGGCTGGACTGTCCTGGCGTTGCTGGGGATCTCGTTGGTCTGGAGCGTCTACCGCAACGGCCCGCTCAACTGGTGGCGCAATACAGGGCTGATGCTCGGGACAGCCGGTGAATTGCTGCTCTTTTTTGTGCGGCGACAAAATTTTGTTCTGCTGCCGCTGGTCATCATTTTGTTGCTCTTTGGTGGGCTGTTGGTAGTGGCCCAGGCTTCTGTGGTTGGGCCGTTTATCTACACACTTTTCTAGCGGCGGCTGCTTGCCTCCCGGATGGCGGCTGCCGCACGCAGACCACTGTTGTAGGCACCATGTACAGTCCCACGAAAACGAACATCCGTATGTTCTCCGGCAAAAAAAAGACGGCCTGCCACATTTTTTTCAAATTGTTCGAAGTGGGCAGCCCGCGTATCAACGCCCGTCGAGCTGTAACTGCCACAGCTGTAGGGATCTTGCGTCCAACGCGAGACCAGCAGCGACTCAGGCGCTGACGCCTCTGGATAGATTGTGCCCAACATTGCCAACACATCCTCTTGAATCTGCTCGTCGCTCTGTGTTTCCATAACCAGTCCGTAGGCCCCCACCGCAAAGGTCATCAGCATGTTGGCCCCTGGCACAAACCGGCTGACATTCATGGTGTAGGGATACTGCCCCTTGAGGGAAGCTGTGTACCCCATATACTGCACACTCTCATCCCAAAATTGTTCGGAGAAGCGCATAGCAACTTTGTTGACATGACCGATCCCCAGGCTGGAAATTGCCTCTTGAAACGCCGACGGCAAAGGAGGCTCAAAGGTGACGGTGTCCGCTTTGAGCACACCAATCGGCAACGTACAAAGACAGTAGTCTGCAACAAAAGTGCCCTGGCGAGTTTGTACCTCCACACCTGCCGTGTTGATACGAATCTGCTCTACGACGTGTTCGAGGTGGATCTGCAACCCCTGTGCCAGGTGATTGACAACAGCATCGTAGCCGTTGGGAAACAAAACATCTTCTCCAGGATAAACTTCATCTTCGTCCCACTCAAGTGCGTTGAGGGCTTCAATGGCACCTCCAGCATCAAACTCGACATATGCGCTCAGCTGATAGACCATGACTGGGTCCGTCAGCCATGCCGGGTTGATCGCAGCAATTGCCTGAGCCAAACTTTGGCCTGGCGTCGCAGTTTCGCCTATCTGTTCCAACAACTCCAGATATTGGTCGTAGGCTGCGTCCATCACTGCATCGCTGATCTCATTGCCATTGCTATCGTAGACCACCAGGCTGTCGTCGTCTGTTCTGTAGGTGCTTGCTCCCGCTGACTGAGCCAGTGCAGTGATCGGATTGCCTTCAGGACCATGAATCCAGGAGGCCCCCATGTCAACCGGAATGCCCAGCGACCGATCGGTAAAGATTCGTCCCCCGATGCGATCGCGCGCTTCCAAGATGCGCACAGACAGCCCATCCTGCTGCAATTGACGTGCAGCAGCCAACCCAGCAATCCCTGCCCCAACCACAATGGCCGTCGGGGCAGGGCCGTCATTTTGCTGGCTGACCAGGCTTAACCAGATCTGAAACGGTGACTGGCCAGGCTCAGCACCGTCGCTGGGGGTACAGCCCAGAGCAGGGACAGAGAGCGAGAGGCAGGCAGCCAACTGAAGGAACCCACGACGAGAGAGTCTGTGGCGGAGACGATGGGTCGTCATGTAATGACTCACTTTTTCCCAAAGTTGTTTTTGGTAACCATCCGCAGCATAAAAACTAACGTTTGCCTTTGCCAGCAAAATTTGCGCGCAGCAGATCGCGGTTCATCATTGCAATAAAGTCCAAACTGATCTCTTTGGGGCAGACCGCCTCACACTCACCCAGATTGGTACATCCGCCAAATCCTTCGGCATCCATCTGCTGGACCATCAACACCGCACGGTCGAAGCGCTCGGCCTGCCCCTGAGGCAGTGAATTGAGATGGGCCAGTTTGGCCGAGGTAAAAAGCATGGCCGAACTGTTGGGGCAGGCAGCCACACAAGCCCCACACCCGATGCATGCAGCGGCGTCCATCGACTGGTCGGCTTGTGCTTTCGGCACAGGAATTACGTTGGCGTCTGGAGCCTGCCCAGTGTTGACGGAGATGTACCCGCCCGACTGCACGATGCGGTCGAAGGCACTGCGATCGACCATCAGATCTTTGAGCACAGGAAAGGCCTGAGCACGCCACGGCTCCACTGTGATGCTGTCGCCGTCCTTGAATTCTCGCATATGGAGCTGGCAGGTCGTAACAGACGCCTTGGGCCCATGCGCGATGCCATTGATCATCACACCGCACATGCCGCAGATCCCCTCACGACAGTCGTAATCAAAGTGGACTGGCTCTTCGTTGCGGTCGATCAGTTGCTGGTTGAGCAGATCCAACATCTCCAGGAATGAACTGTCTTCGCTGACGCCTTCCAGGTTGTAATCGACAAGACGGCCCTCTGAACTGACATTTTTTTGGCGCCAAACTTTTAATTTCAGTCGCATGATCCTGTAGTCTCCTATTTGTAGCTGCGCGTCGCCAATTTGACAGTTTCAAAATGCAACGGCTCTTTGTGCAGCAGAGGCAACGCACCTTCTCCTGTATACTGCCATGCCCCCACATAGGCATACTTGTCATCGTCGCGCAAAGCTTCTCCGTCGGAGGTTTGGTACTCTTCACGGAAGTGGCCACCACAAGATTCGTTGCGATGGAGCGCGTCCATGCACATCAGCCGTCCTAGCTCAAAATAGTCGACCAGCCGACCTGCTTTTTCCAATTCTTGGTTCAACTCGTTGGCGGTTCCGGTGACACGGACATTCTCCCAAAATTCTGCTTCCAGTTCTGGAATCAGCCGGATCGCCTTTTCGAGCCCTGCTTCTGTCCGCGACATGCCACAATACTCCCAGACAAGCTTGCCCAGTTCCCGATGGTAGTGGTCGACGCTTTTGGTGCCGCCAGTGTGGAGGAGCCGCTGTGTGATCCCCTGAACGTTGGCAACCGCCTCTTTGACGCTGTCGGCCGTTTCATCTACTTTTGCCAGCCGAGTCGAAGCGAGATAGCTGGGCAACGTTGCAGGAAGCACAAAGTAGCCGTCCGCCAGCCCCTGCATCAACGCGCTGGCACCGAGCCGGTTGGCGCCGTGGTCTGAGAAGTTGGCTTCCCCAATTACAAACAGGCCAGGGATATTGCTCATCAGATAGTAGTCGACCCAGAGCCCTCCCATTGTGTAGTGAGGGGCGGGATAGATACGCATTGGGGTTTTGTAGGCATTTTCCCCTGTGATGTTTTCATACATGTTGAAAAGATTGCCGTACCGCTCACGGATGACTCGCTCCCCCAGACGGTGGATCGAATCGGCAAAGTCCAGGTAGACCCCGTTGCGCAGAGGGCCAATTCCACGCCCACTGTCGACCATACGCTTGGCGGCGCGCGAAGAGATGTCGCGCGGGGAAAGGTTGCCAAAGCTAGGGTACATCTCCTCCAGATAGTAATAGCGTTCGCTCTCTGGGATCTGATCCGCCGAGCGCTGGTCTCCTGGCTGCTGTGGCACCCAGATACGCCCGTCGTTGCGCAAGGACTCGCTCATCAACGTCAGTTTGGATTGGTGTTCGCCTACAGGAGGGATACAAGTTGGGTGAATTTGTGTGTAACAAGGATTGGCAAAATAGGCTCCTCGTTTGTGCGCACGCCAGATCGCCGTGCTGTTGCACCCTTTGGCATTGGTCGACAGATAGAAGGCGTTGCTGTAGCCACCCGTTGCCAGCACGACCACATCCGCCATCCGCGGGGTGATCTCACCTGTGCGCATATCGCGCACCACGATCCCACGTGCACGGCCGTCCACCACGATCAGATCCAACATTTCGGTGCGAGTGAACATCTGGACAGTGCCGGCG
Source organism: Caldilinea sp. (assembly GCA_026389955.1). Next base: position 3,883 of record JAPLGY010000018.1, read on the forward strand.
GCGATCTGGCGGCTCAATGCCTGGTAGGCCCCCAGCAACAGCTGTTGCCCTGTCTGCCCACGTGCATAGAAAGTGCGCGCCACTTGGGCCCCACCAAAAGAACGGTTGTCCAGCATCCCGCCATACTCGCGCGCAAACGGCACACCTTGGGCCACACATTGGTCGATGATGGAATTGCTCACCTCGGCCAGCCGGTAGACATTTGCCTCGCGAGCCCGGAAGTCTCCACCTTTGACTGTATCGTAGAAAAGTCGGTAGGTGCTGTCGCCGTCGTTGCGATAATTTTTGGCAGCATTGATCCCACCCTGAGCAGCAACGCTGTGCGCGCGACGAGGACTGTCCTGGTAGGCGTAGCATTCAACAGCATACCCCTGTTCTCCTAGGGTCGCTGCAGCTGCCCCGCCTGCTAGCCCGGAGCCCACAACAATTATCTTGAAACGGCGACGGTTGGTCGGGTTGACCAGCTTCATCTCAAACTTTGTGCGTTCCCACAAAGTTTGCACAGGCCCGGACGGCACCCGCCCGTCCAGCGT